>NZ_JCBAIQ010000013.1:0-187014 GCF_059772165.1 Paenibacillus sp. TY11
ACTTTATCGGTTAAACCCAGCCCCAAAAACCAGCGATAAGCCAAGTTCGTCTGAATTTCTCGCTCGAGTTGCCGTTCTGAGCGAATGCCATAGAAATAACCGAGAAAGATCATTTTAAATAACACGGTAGGATCAATGGCAGGACGCCCGTTGTCCGCACAATACAGCGGGCTTACCTTCTCATGAATAAAGGAAAAGTCTATATATTTATCCACTTTGCGAAGCAAATGATCTTGCGGTACCAGTTCTTCCAGGGAAACGAATTCAAAGGATTGTTGTTTGTCTCGATGAGATCGCAGCATACGAACACCGTCCGTTCTATACAATAGTTACCTATATTATACAACATTAACGCGGTGTCGTCTTAAACAAAATCAACATAAAAAAGCTGTCGAGACTTTCTCGACAGCCTGAGGGTAGCCATAAGGCTGCCCTTTTACATTTACAAGTTATGTTTGAATAAGCTAACTCATTTTTTATTATTCCGGGTTTTTATATATCAGGTTTCAATTAGGATATCAAGAATTTTATACGACTTAATAGACATGAACAGCACTACTTTTTACTGAAAAATGCACCTGCCCCAAAAGTGCATAAAATGATCGTTTTTTGCTAGTCGACAAAATATATTGATTTCAGGCGAGACAAACTTGGCGATTAACAGCTCTCTTATAACGGAAGAGGATTTGGTAATATTCACTTCGTTCAGCGGCGAAACCAAAATGATAAAAGGTGTCGTTCGAGCGTTAAAAATAAAAAACGTAATGATCGCAGCCATTACGAAATTCGGAAGTAATTTTTTGGTTGAGCATAACCGACTATGCATTCTTTTTTGAAGCAACACCGTTGCCAAGTTATCAAAAGCAAGTCGTTCATTCGTTGATTGGGCTAGAAGTGATACTGGATGTCATTGCGCGAAAATATCGTGAGTTTGTTCTCTTTGATGAATAACAGAATAGGACCCTTAATACATCAGAATGAGTGATGAATCAAGGGTCTTTAGATTCTAGGCCAATCGGCTGCCCACAGGGGCCCGGGGACAACGGGGATCTGGAGCGTAGTGCTGATCATATCCATAAGCTTTAAGAGCTTCCCTGACACATCTTCCGAGACCTTCATGACACCGCTGGAAATCGGAGCAATCATGGCAAGGTCCGTTGGAAACGGCAGCCTGCTGCGGGTAGGCCAGTTCCAGGGCTTTTGGCGAATTCCACACTTCCAGCAAAGTCTGTTTCGTTAAATCGCCGATAATGAAATGTTCGTGATTGTATAGCTCCTCGCAGATGGTTACCTTACCGTCTGGCAGCACAACAACACCGCGCCGGTTAGCCGTACAATAAGCTCTTTCCCAAAAGTTTTTCTTCCTTAACGATTCATCTCCAGCATAGGGATTATCATTGGCGCCGCTGAAATTGACTTTGTCCGGAAATTCCTTTTGGATCTTACTGAATTCTTCCTCGAAAATCTCTATATCCTTCGGGGAACAAAATAGGCTATCGTCGTGGCGATATAAGGAACGTCCGTAGCAAGTAAAGTTGCTCCTCAGTACATAAGGCTTCTTCGTCAAATACCACGCCAAGGATACGGCATCCTTGATGTTAATCGGAGTTAGCACCGTGTTGGTCCGAACCTTTATTCCCGCCTCACCTAAGTAATCGAGGGTTTGCAGTATTTTCTCCCCATAACCGGTAAGGCCCATAAGACGGTCAATGATGTCCGGGTTAATAGCGTCAATACTAACCTGGATGGTGGATAGTCCGGTTGCCGCCAGCCGCTGGGCCATACCTCTGGATAAGGGATACTTTGTGGGTATATTGAGATACAGACCTGCAGACAGAGTGCTCTCAATGAAATCAAATGCATCCTCCCGGCAAAAAAAATCGCCTCCCGAGAACTCGACGGTTTCTATACCGCAATCACGGGCCTCTTTCAACAGGCGACGGTACAGATTTAAATCCAATTCCTGTTTTCCTCTAAAACCCTCACGATTAGCATAGCAATACCTGCAATTGGTCACACAACGCATGGTCGGGAGTACCAGCAAGGTGTAGGGCATTTTGCACCGGGTATCATCCATATTAATCATTTCTTCCGGAACAATAAAAGTCTTGGGATCGTAAATCCGTACCTGTTCCGGGTTGTTGTCGGAAACTTCTATAATCAATGTTTCAATGGTCTGTTCATCATTTACCCGAATACCCAGCAGGGTATCCACTTGCCGTGACGCAGCTTCAATATCTAGATCGAAGATATAGGCCACTGCTTCACGTACGGCAGTCAGGTCCCGTTTCCCGTCAAATAAGGAGAGGATTACAGCCTGCTGCGGGTAGAGAAATTTAAACACTTCCTTCGGGCTATCCCCCGGATTGGCGGTAAACAAGATTGACCTCCCCCCGTCAGGCCGCAGCTTCACCTCAGGGCTTAGAAGAAGTCCCATAATTTTAACCCCCCTATCATTTAATTGCTCCTCCGGTGGAGCATCCTGGATAACATGATGTGCAGCGCGTTGAACATCCCAACGTACATCTTGCGATATCCTCCTCATCCTCCGTTACAGCATAATTGATAAGTTCTCTTAACAGCTCACGCTTCGAGAGACCTGTTTCGGAAAGAAGGGTCCTGATTTCCTTTAACATACTCATTAGTGTCACCTCATCCTCTATGATTTGAAGTCTATAACCTGTGAATCACCTTGCCGTAGGCCCATTATTGCAGCTTGAATTACAATTGATACACCCTGCTTCACACTGCCCGCATATGGCCATATTGTCCATAGCAGCATCAATCAGCTCTTTTAGAAGCTGACGCTTGGAGAGACCGCATTGGCACAGAAGTTCCTTGAGTTCCTGTAATTCTCTCATCACTATCACCTCATCATTAGCTATATTGTACATTTTTTCACATGAGTTGGTTTTTCATACCTTTTTCTGAAAAATGGTTCTCTCTTAATTTAACGAGTGGTTGGATTACTTGGTAAATGAGGTAGCCCTTGAATGAACTCATCCTATTGTTGAAGTGACTTGCAGTAGGGCAGTTCATGAGGATCTGCTTTTTTTCATTGAAGTAACGGGCAGAATAGTTTAATCATTAAGGTTTTCTTGGTACCGAAAGAACGACTGGACAAGGATCTCCAAATTGACAAGTGGCTGGTCATCTTATTGCTTCCTTAGACGGATTACGTGCTGCGTTCATTTTTCAGCCCAGCTTTCAGATCGTGCACGAGGGGGAAGATCCTTAATTGTTTGATGGTGTCCTGCTTGCTTGTCTTCAGCTCTTCCCGGATGTTGGGAACAGTGAGGTACAAAAAAAGACCCAAATGTGATTTTGGTTGACGAGTGAAGGATGATTTAAATTATGTAATCATACTGAAAGAGTGTTGTGGTTTGTGGTATAACATCACCCTACTAAACACCCAATATTCTAAAAATGGTTTTTAGTCTAGCGAATAACCGGCTATTCGTCCATGCCTAAAATAAACAACTCACGTACACTGAACCATATTTATAGGGAGGTGTTGTTGTTGAGTTGTCCGGACAAAAAAAATCGTACAAAAAGAAAACTACAATTGTTTGCCATCCAAAAGGAAAGAAAAAGAAACGACGTCTTCTAGTTATTAAAAAAATAGTGCGGGTACCGTGTCCCCCACCTAAAGGTCAGCAATTACTTCAAGGACTTGCAGGAGCACTTGGACCCCAAGGATTGGCAGGGCTTGCAGGAGCACTTGGTGCACTTGGTCCCCAAGGACTTGCAGGGATTGCAGGAGCAATTGGCGCACTTGGACCCCAAGGACTTGCAGGAGCACTTGGACCCCAGGGACTGGCAGGGATTGCAGGAGCAATTGGCGCAGCTGGATTGGCAGGACCAGCAGGACCAGCAGGACCAGCAGGACCAGCAGGACCAGCAGGACCAGCAGGACCAGCGGGACCAGCAGGACCAGCAGGACTAACAGGACTAACAGGACCAGCAGGGCCGGCAGGTGGAGTATTAGGCTTTGCAGATTTTTTTGCCTTGATGCCTCCTGATAATGCAGCAACTGTTGCTCCCAACACGGACGTAAGTTTTCCGCAAGATGGTCCAATCAGTGGGACTGCAATTACCCGTATAAATGCGAGCTCTTTTAACTTGGCTACAATTGGCACTTACCAGGTTTTGTTTCAGGTAGGTGTAAACGAACCGGGTCAACTCATTTTAACACTCAACGGCGCTGACCTGGCTTATACGGTGGTCGGGCGTGCAACAGGTACTTCTCAAATAGTAGGAATGGCTCTTGTGCAAACAACGGTCATTAATTCAGTACTCACAGTGCGAAATCCTGCTGGCAATGCCGCGGCACTCACGATCACTCCATTAGCTGGAGGAACAAGACCATTTTCCGCGCACCTTGTTGTTACGCAGATTGCATAGAGGGAAAGAAATGCAGTATTTTTCGATAATAATGCCAATATCAAATAGAGGCCGCCCTCGATATTTCTGCGGTGCAATTATTTGGTACGGGGACATTATGCTCCTACGACATAAATGTATGGCGTTGTAGCGATCACTGCCCAAGGCGAACAGGACCGGAAATTGTGGAATGAGCAAGGAATCAGGCACATCCGTCCGGCCGCCATATGCACCACAAGAGATAGGGGGTGTTTCTCCAGACATCTGTGATGGGGGACATCCCTTCTTTGATAAATGTATTAAAACTAACGGGAAACGTTAGCTCAATAAAACAGCGGTAGTCTAGTATTTATAAGGAGAGTTGAGGTTATGAATAAGAAATTGACCAACTATTTGAACGGCGTTTTCGCACCGTACGATGGGGTAAAAAGCGTCACCGAATTAAAGACCGACCTGCTTTCCGATTTGCAGGAGCGGTTCCATGAACTCAAAGCCGAGGGCAAGAACGATGAAACCGCTTTTGAGATGCCCTCTTTGACGGCGTGGAGTTCAAATATTCCGATCTGCGAGGGCTGTGTTTTGACGGGCAAACCTTTATCGGCGTCAAGTTTGACAAGGCGGCACTGAACGAAGTTTCGTTTAAGGATGGAGATCGCAGCATACCAACACCGTCCGTTCTATACAATAGTTACTTATATTATACAACATTAACGCGGTGTCGTCTTAAACAAACTCAACGTAAAATAGGCTGTCGAAACTTTCTCGACAGCCTGAAGGCGCTGATCCCCCATGGGTTCAGCGCCTTTTTTATCTGTCACGTCAAGGCTTACAGCCCAAACACACTTTTAGCAACGACCTGTGTCAATTCTGCCTTATGAGCTTGGTATTGCTCAAGCGTAATGCTGTTATTAGCCAGTCGTTGATCCAATTGCTCAGTTAACTGAGCTACCTGTAAGTCGATGACAGCCTGCGCGTCCCGTTTGTTCGTTAGAGCAATATCTGCTAAGGTTTGACCGTTATATAGTGCATCATACAATTGCTCATCCGAGGATATACCCAGTGTATCCAGCAGCTTATCATCCTGGGATGCCTCCTTATCTTGTACCTGTAGGGCTCTGTCTGGAGCCAATGCAGCAGCATTAGCCCGACTTCCCCATATAGAGGACTGCCCAATTGACAACGCTAGTAACAGTGTACAGATGACCATCATTCGTTTTCGATTCATAAGTATAAACTCCTTTATTGTTTCATTAAAATTCTGACAGGGTTCGAACAATATATGGATATCCCACGGGAGTCATGTTTATGCCTTTAGCCCATCCGGCTTATGTATTCACCAGACATAAATACATCATACACGTCCAATCTTAGCGCCAGCTTAATACTCGTTTAAAATAAACTAAAAGAGCACTTTGTAAACAGGTTTCGCCCAAAAAAGCACTGCAGACGAATCATAGATGTGATTTACCCTTTGGATTCTGTTCTTTTCTTGACCATAGTTTTCGTATCACATGAATACAGAGCAGTAGTAAAGGCAAAAAAAGCCCTACAGATAATATATAAGACACCCATACTGTCCCATCCCACTTTTGTTGGTAAGGGGCATTCGGATATATGATGACCGACATCACGACCAAGATCATCCCAAGAGGTAAAATTAGAGGCCGATAATCTTTCAGATTAAAAATTTGAGCTATCACCAACACAATTACGTACATATATATAGTGGTCCTAAAATAGAGTGAAATAAACCACATGACAGCCATGATGGCTTCGATGCGCTGCAGAAAATTGCCAATGCTGATTCTTTGGGCTAACGAATAGCTTGGAAATATACTTCTTGCCGTTAAATCAGGTCCTAAAACCAAAATTGTCAATGCAATAATCAGGACCATCATCAGCCCGCCAAACATGCTTCCGCTGAAAAAAGCTTTACGGGCTTTATCGGTGCGATTCACAGCCGGAATAATCATTAACAAAACGATATGGGGTAGAAACACAATACTAATAAAGGATAACGCAGCAGGCCAGATCGGTCCTATTCCGGCCTCCAATACGGGCTCAACATTTTCCAGTTTGACCTCAGGCGCAACTAAAATAACCAAAGAAATATAAAGAAGGATAAACAAGGGGAACAATAATTCAGCCGAACGGGCGAACGTTTCAATCCCAAGCCATGCTCCCATGACTACAATGATCGCAAAAAGAATATTTACGGATTGAGCCGGCGTTTCCGGCATGATTTGGGTGGTTAGAAAATTTCCTACATCATACAATACTGCTGAAGGACCACCCAAGAAAAGAGTCACGACAAACAGAAGAGAAATGGTTTTGCCCAACCATTTTCCGAGAAGGGTTTCAATGATCTCAGCCAATGTCATCCGTGGATAAAGGATCACTATTGTGTTGTACATCCATACGAGGAATATACCGGCTCCCACGCCAACGAGCGCGGCAATCCACGCATCCTGTTTAGCCACGAAGGCCATGCCTGAGGGAATGACCAGGATTGCACTGCCGATCGTAAATAAAATCGTTAAGATCATAAATTGACGTCCGGAGATTTTAACTTGTTGAGACACCACTTTCACCTCGCCTTTATTTTATTAGACCGATATGGGTTAGAAAATCGGTGAAGGGTTTATACACGGCTGTAATCCAATTCAAAGGGGTGGGAGTAGTCCATTGCAATGACTTGGCGCTGCTGATCCCCACCCCAAGGAGGAGCAGGATGGAAAACACCCATAGTTCCTTTCTTAACCTCTTTCTCAACATGTAGGGGACTTCGAGAATCATGATCACAGCAGCGGACAGCATTATTCCCAGTATGAACGCCATATAGGTTTGCATCGTTAATCCCCTTCTTTCGCATGGTAAAATCATACCGATTGGCAGCCTACCTCTGAATTTCATTCAGGAATGAGCTTCCAGTTGTGCCCAAGCGTCGAATCCTGTAATCGACTTTGATGTTCACCGGCAGTTTTGCAAAGTGCTCATGATCCCAATTTTGTTTCAGTGACTTCCAGACCTTCGGGTTACCGCGGTGAATGGCTTCACCAAATCCGAAAATGTCAACTTTGTACGATTTTTGAGCCTTCCTGATTGCAGACTCCATAATTCCTGCTATCTTTTCTTCGCATTTCTTCTGAAGGTCATAAATCGTACTCGCCTTGGTCAGATCCAGATCGCTACACTCGACTTCCCCCACGTTGGCCTCAATCTGAAGGTTAATATTGATCCGGGGCTCACCCCTATAAACGTTCCCTTTCATGGAGGCATGGGTCCGGATGATCTCCATGGCAACTTTGCCACCTTTGGGGCAGGTTACAAAGCCAACAGTGCTTTGCACTTTGCCGAGGATGTAATTGTAACCTTTACTTTCAATTTCATTTAACCAGCCGATCAATCTGTCTTTTTTGAATACAGCAAGTCCAGAATACTGTAAACGAGTAGGAGGGGAGATCCTTTCAACATTCTTTTTTGTTTCTCCAGCTCCTTGTTCTCCAACGATCTGAAGTCCAGTCAAGATGGGCTGCTTTCCTTCACTTATGAGATCGGCCATTAATTGATCTAAGGTTACCGTTGTACTGGGGGCCCAGTTTTTTTCCGACGATTCCAGAGACGAGAATAGCTTGTCGGCCGGAATAGTTTCCAAGGGCGTCATGATTTTGAGCGTATCCTCCGCACTTGCGTGTTTCGTTACTACAAGGTAAAAATCGGAGCGAAATTCATGGTCCCTGGACAGGAAGTCCAGGGGCTTTGCTATTCCTTCCATGGCCATCGACTCGCCGATCACGCATATGCGAAGGTGGGAAAAATGAATTTTTCTAGGGCTTAGTGTTGTTAATCTTCGTACCGCTTCAAATACGGTATCGGCTTCTGATGTAAACAAGGTGGCGGAGGCCTGCCCTCCTGACCCTTTCTGTGTAGACGCTTCTTCAGGATCTACAACTTGGACAGAAACCCGGAATTGATCTCCCTTTTTATCGATTCCCAAACCAACGGCAATTGCAATCTCATTCAACTCTTTGCGGTTCCAACAACCAGTCAGAAGTATGACCAGTGTAAGAATTAGAAACAGAAAGGCAGCCTTTCGTTTCACGCTTGTCCACTCCTTTTCATCCGCACCTGTATCCTCCGGTTTATTCCCGTGATTTTCGGGGTGAAGCGTTGTTTCGGCGATTCACGTTCTTCTGATTAAGTAACCGGGGTCGAGAGATCATCATCCAGTGCGGAAGACGTATTAACGTATCCTTGGTGTCTGCCGGGATTAGGGGAGCAAACGGGCTCATATATGGAACGCCAAACGAACGAAGGCTGCACAGATGCAGGGCGAGGGCAATGCCTCCGATGATAATCCCGTACAGTCCGAATGAAGCAGCAAGCCCCATTAAGGGGAATCGCAGCATTCGAAATGCGATGGACATATTATAGGCAGGAAGGACGAAGCTGGAGATCGCGGTAATCGATACGACAATCACCATCACCGCCGATATGATGCCCGCCTCGACAGCAGCTTGCCCAATGACAAGCGTACCTACGATAGAGACGGCTGCCCCGATATACTTCGGCATGCGGACGCCGGCTTCCCGCAATATTTCAAAAGTCACTTCCATCATGAGCGCTTCGACAAAGGCGGGGAAGGGAACGGCTTCCCGCTGTGCCGCCAGACTGATCAGCAGTGAGGTTGGCAGCATTTCCTGATGAAACGTAGTGATGGCAATATACAAGGAAGGACTAAAAAGAGAAATAAAGACCCCAATGTAACGAAGAAGTCGAATAAAGCTGCTGATGTCCGCACGCTGATAATAATCCTCCGCCGCATGCAGGAAGGAAACAAACAGCGCAGGTACGATAAGCACATTGGGGGTCCCATCCACCAATATGGCAATCTTCCCTTCCAACAGTTCGGCGGCGATGACGTCTGGGCGTTCGGAGTTGTACACGGTCGGAAAAGGGGTAAATGTTTCGTCCTCGATTAACTCCTCGATATACCCGGTTTCGAGAATACTGTCTACATCAATGCGATTCAGCCGCTCATGCACTTCTTCGACCAATTTGTTGTTTACGATCCCCTTAACGTACATAACAGCGACATCGGTCTTGGTCACGCGACCGATTTGTTTCGTTTCCACCCACAGATTCGGATCTTTAATCTTGCGCCGGATCAAGGCCGTATTCGTGCCCAGTGTTTCCGAAAATCCTTCCCGCGGTCCACGGACGACATTTTCTGAGGCAGGTTCGGTGACCCCTCGCTCCTTCCATCCACGTGCACTGGCCACTATTCCCTGCGTCTCACCGTCAATCAAAATGATTGCATCCCCGGACAACAGCGCGTTATATAAGGTTTCAAAGTCGGTCATATCCCGGATGTCACCGATGGTCAGAGCGTAATCTTTCAGAATCTGCAAAACATTGGAGGAGATTTGAATTCTGCGGTTCACGTTCTCGGACAGGCTGCTATCGAGCATCATCGACTTCATGATGAAGTCAGAGATTATATTTTTATCCACCAAACCGTCAGTATAGAGGATCGCGATGATTTGGTCACCGTCCTTGCCAATGCGAATTTCTCTGATGATGATGTCAGTGCTGTTACCCACGGTTTGTCTGATCCGCTGAAGGTTCTGTCCAAGACTTGCACTGATCGGTTCCCCTGAATGTGCAGGTTTACTCTCGTCGTGCTGGACCCGGGGCTCGTTAACTTTGTTAATGGGGCTTCTTTTACGAAAACGCATGAACGTTCTCCCTCTCCTTGAGGATACTTTTTAATCCTTCCTAAATAGCGTTTAGCCTCTTGATTTTGGGTTGCCAATGCAAATTGTTCAAGGCTCGCTTGCGCGCTTTTCAAAGAAGCGACGTATGTTTTAACTCGGGACGCAACTGTCACAGATATCAACTCCTTTTATAGGAGTAAGTGGTAGTTTGATGCGTAAAATGATTGAATGAGGTTCCTTTTTTTGTAGCGAAAAAAAAGATTTCATTGTACAGAAAGCACTTTGTAAACCTCTTCAATACTTGGCACTCATACTGTGTAGATTGAAACAAATCCAAATAACCGTTTTCGTTTCGTATATATTCGCCATCATCATACCAATTCATGAATCGGTTATTCCAATTCTTTCGATTACATAGATATGGCTCCATAACAATGATTTTCCCGCCTGGTTTCAAGATCCTTTCGAATTCAAGCAGATATCCCTTGATTTGCTCGTCATCAATATGATGAAGAACGGCGATAATGAAAATATAGTCGATTGAATCATTTTCGGCTGGAATCCGATTTTCTGTAAAAATCATAAAATTATGATTTGGGTAAAGCCGCTTTGCAAGTTCAACCCTCTCACCATCCGGTTCAAGGCCCAGATAGAGCCCCGGTTTGAAGATACTGCAATTTGCACCAGTACCGGATCCGAAATCAAGAACGGTTTTGTTCTCCCAATGGAAATGGTTTTTTATATGTTCATGGATATATTTTTGTGTGAACCACTTTGGACGAACAAACCAATGATACATGCGTGGAGTTAAAGGCATCGGATACTGTTCACTACCTTTCATCTATGTAATGAAAAGTAATATAACTCAGTGAGCTGGTAAACATTCAAGGAAAAAATTAACTTGAACCTCATTTCGTTTCCACCCTCTTACTATCTACTATTTAATTTATAAATGATCCATCAAATGCTTGGTATCCTCGACAATTAAAGGATAGGTTAGCGAGCGGTAGTGGATGTTCCGCGGTCGTCACGTATGGCCACCTGCTGCCATTGCGTATCCGGGCAAATATGTTTCCATGTATACAAGTTGACTCCAGCCCACACGAATGACATTGCTTATCGTGCTTGGAGCAAAAGGGGACAGATGGGGACTTTATGATAACGAAACTAAAAGGGGTAAGTCTGGCCAATGTGCTTGTGACCAGGCATAATGTTTACGTTGCGGCAGCCCTGGATAACACCGGAATAGCCAGGAGGATCGGGTAGAAATCGCCGATCAGGCATCCATGCCTTTTGAATTTGGGCGCATTCAGGAATCGAGATAAACCCCTGTCGGTACGCGGCGATAACCTTCTGTTATCCATTTTTCTTCCCCATTGAGCTCAACGCGGATCAGCAAAGAAGACACAACTATTTTTCGCCTCTAGAATAATGGAGAGAGCAATCGGGCAAAAACTTCTTTCATCTTTTGAATCCTGGAGCGCTTTTCAAATTCGGACAGTGAAAGTTCATGACTTACGCTAAGATCCTGGTAAAAATCTTGTACTAGTTGATCAACGACCTTCCGGTCAAAAAAGACTGCATTGAGTTCAAATTGCCCGCAAAAGCTGCGCATATCCATGTTTGCGCTTCCGGAACACGCCAATTGATCGGAAATAACCACTTTGGCATGGATGAACCCTTTTTGATAACAATAAAATCGGACTCCTGCTTGCAGCAAATCCTGAACATAAGATAAAGAAGCGTTGTAAACAATCTTTTTATCGGGAATCGACGGTAAAATGACCCGAACATCGATTCCTCTAATGACAGCTGTTTTTAGAGCTAATAAGATAGCGGGGTCAGGAACGAAATAAGGTGTCTCGATATATATCCGCTTCTTTGCAGAAACGATGAAGGAGAAAAGAAGCTCCAGGATCGTCTCATCTGGACCACTTTTTACAATTTGCACAAATTCTTGCCCTTGACTTTCCTGAACGGGATAATAAACGAAATCAGTTATGCTTTGTTCTTTGACCAGATACCAATCTGTTAAAAATGTATATTGAATCCACAGCACTGCATCCCCTTTAATGCTAAAGTGCGTATCCCGCCAGTAACCGAATTTCGGATCCTTGCCCTCGTATTCGTCCCCTATATTCAAACCTCCGAAAAAGCCGATTTTCCCGTCAACAACAACAATTTTGCGGTGATTGCGGTAATTGAGCCGCTTATCGAAGAAGGTGGTGAACAGAGGAAAAAAACATCCTGTTTCCACACCGGCATCCCGAAGTCGTTTCAAATAGGCCTTTCCCAATCGGCGGCTGCCGATCCCGTCATATAACATCCGTACTTTAATCCCTTCCTGTGCTTTCCGGATCAACAACCGCTCGAATCGGGTACCGAGTTGGTCGTCGCGAATAATGTAGAACTCAATGTGGATATGGTGCTTGGCTGCGGCTATTGCTTCCAACATCGCTTCAAAAGCTTGTTTCCCTTCGGTATAGATCGTCGTTTCATTGCAAGCCGTAATAGGAATAGCTGATATCTTTTGGAATGATGCGCGATCTTCCTTTTCCTTCCAGTTGTTTACCTCATCCATAGCTTTCGGTATCCACCGTTTGCTCCGGTTAATGAGGTCGGCTTTGATTTGTTCCCACTGTCTGTTTTTTTTCCGTTGCAACGTACGGTAGCAAGAATATTCCTTCGCTACAAAATAATATACGAGGAAGCCGAGCAGGGGAAAGAGGAACAAGATGATAAGCCATGCTATTGCTTTGTTCGATCGGTGATACTCCACAATGATGATGACTGCAATTTGAACGATAAACAATAAGAGCGCTAAAATGATCCAAAGCAACGTTACGTCTACCTCCTAGCGAAGGGATTCAGGTACTTAAATGTTCTTTGTATAGAGTGCCAAATCTATACACAGGATACTACTAAGATTTTATGGATAAAGGAGCAAGGAGGATGGAAAGGAATACGCAACGATCAGACGCTATAATCATCGGGATTGACGTCGGTTCGACGACTGTCAAAGCAACTGTCGTAGATCCGGCAACCAAAGAAATATTGTGGTCGGATTATCAGCGTCACCACACCAAGCAGGCGGAAAATGTGCTGGAATTTCTGGTTATGATCGGTAACGAATTCCCCAGTGTCAAGCAGGAAAACATTCGCGTGTTCATGACCGGTTCCGGCAGCGGACCGATTGTAGAACATATCGGAGCAAAGTTCGTTCAGGAAGTGAATGCCGTTACGATGGCTGTTGAGTATCTTCATCCCGACGTGGGGAGCGTCATTGAAATCGGTGGACAAGATGCCAAAATCATTATTTTCAAGGTCAATGAGGAAACTGGCAACAAACAAGCGCTGACATCTATGAACGATAAGTGTGCATCCGGTACAGGCGCCACGATCGACAAGTGCATAATTAAAGTGGGAATGTCCATGGAAGATGTAGGCAAGCTGCACTTCGATGATTCAAAATTGCACCATGTAGCCGCCAAATGCGGCGTTTTTGCCGAAACGGATATTGTCAACCTGGTGAAGAGCGGTATCCCTTCCGCCGAAATCATGTGTTCCTTGGCGGACGCGATCGTCATGCAGAACCTTTCTGTACTGACTCGCGGAAACACGTTGCGGCATCGCGTATTGCTGCTTGGAGGACCTAATACATATTTGCCCTTTCTCCAGGAATGTTGGCGATTACGCATTCCTCAAACCTGGCGGGACAGGGGATACGAGTATCCCGAAGACATGCCTATCGACGAGTTGATTTTTGTTCCCGATAATTCCCAATACTACGCGGCCTTCGGAGCCGTCATGTACGGGATGTATGAACCGGCCAGCGTGGGGAATTACAAGGGCTTGCAAGCTTTGAGGCAATTTATAGCGCACGGCCGAAAAGAGAAACTGGGAGAAAACGCCGGCCCGCCGCTGGTGCGAAGCGAAACGGAGCTGGAACAATTCCGCCGGACATACAGCATTCCCCGCTTTACGCCTACGACCTTCGCACCCGGGCAGAAGGTCAGGGCGGTGATTGGTCTGGACGGTGGCTCGACTTCGTCCAAAGCCGTTCTTGTCGACGAAAGCGGCGAGATTCTGCTTAAGGAATATCAGCTATCCAAGGGTAATCCGCTCGAAGATACGAGGGAGCTGCTGAAACGGATTCGCGATAAGGTGAGAGATCAGGGGGCTGATTTGGAGATTATCGGTTTCGGCGCCACCGCATATGCGGCGGACGTGCTTGAAAAAACATTAAAGGCCGACATCAATATTGTCGAGACCGTTGCACATATGATGAGTGCCGTTAACCAATTCGGCGATATCGACGTCATTTGCGATATTGGTGGTCAAGACATAAAAGTGCTCTTTTTGAAAAACGGTGCTTTCCGGGATTTCAGGCTGTCCAATCAATGCTCGGCCGGCAACGGTATGCTACTTCAGGCGATGGCAGATCAGTTTGGCATCCCGATTCAGGAGTATGCGGATACCGCCTTCGCGGCAGACCTTAGTCCCAAATATTCATATGGATGCGCCGTATTTCTCGATGCAGATCGGGTTAATTTTCAGAAGGAAGGGTATTCCAAAGAAGAATTGTTGGCCGGACTCGCGCTCGTACTGCCGAAAAACGTATGGCAGTATGTCGTACAAATACCGCGGATGGCAGAACTAGGCCGTAAATTCGTTCTGCAGGGAGGGACGCAATATAACTTGGCCGCTGTCAAAGCGCAGGTGGATTACATTAAACAGCGGGTCCCCGATGCGGAAGTTTACGTTCATCCTCACCCAGGGGAAGCAGGCGCGATCGGGGCCGCAAGGGAAACGCTACGTGTGGTGAAACGGCGCGGATATTCCACGTTTTTGGGATTGGAATCGGCTATCATGCTGAGCTATGTGTCACGCAACGACGAATCCACTCGTTGTAACTTCTGTCCCAACAATTGCAGCCGGACCTTTATAGATTCCGAAACCCCGGACGGACAAACGGCCCGTTACATCTCCGGTTTCAGCTGCGAGAAGGGCACAGTTGAAGACCAGCAAGCCGTCATCAAACTGACCAAGGAACGGCAGATGCTGAAAAAGCATTACCCGAATCTGGTGGAATACGAAGCCCGCCGAATGTTCCAGCATTTTTACGAGCCTGAGTCGCTCCCCGAATCCGATTATCAGGTTCAAGAAGTACGGTTGCAGCGAAACTGGCTCGGACGCAGAAAAACAGCGTACCGGCGTGATTTTATGCGTTCTTCCGTTGAAGCGGCAGAACTGCGAAGCCGCATCCGTATCGGAATTCCGAAGGTTCTTAATATCTGGTCGACGGCGCCATTTTGGCGGACCTATTTCGAGACGCTGGGCATTGACCAGAAAAACATCGTGTTCAGCGATAATACGAGCGAGGAAATGTGGCAGCAAGGCGGCAAATATGGATTGATTGATCCTTGCTATCCGTCGAAGGTCGCCCAGGCGCATGTTCACAATTTGTTATTTAAACATCACGAGAAAAAAACGCTCGACTATATTTTCTTTCCGTGTATCACTCACATTCCGACCCATCTCCATAACGTGATGGATTCGGCCAGTTGTCCTATCGTTGCAGGCGCACCGAATGTCATCAAAGCCGCCTTTACGAAAGAAGTCAATTTCTTTGAGACGAAAGGGATTGTCTATCTTGATCCGGCGGTAACCTTCACGGAACCGAACCTGCTCAAGAAACAGCTGTTCGAAGCGTTAGCGGACTGTCTGTCCATTACAGAGGACGAGAGCGATTTTGCCGCCGATCAGGGCTGGAAGGCAATGGAGCTGTTTGATGCCGAGATGCAAGAGAAGGGCCGCTCGATTCTGGAGCAGGTGGAACAAGACAATCGTCTGGCCATTTTGTTGATCGGCCGCCCCTATCACTCCGATCCGGGCCTGAATCACAGCGTATTGGAGGAGTTTCAAGTACTGGGTTATCCCGTATTATCCATGCGCTCTATCCCCAAAGATGAAGCATGGCTTCAGCGGTTTTTCAAGGAAGACCTGCAGAGCGGGCGGGTGGAATATGCGCTTAAAGTGACCGATGTCTGGCCTGAAAATTTCAGTTCCAACAGTGTGCAGAAGGTGTGGGCAGCCAAATTCGCGGCACGGCATCCGAATGTAGCCATTCTGGACCTGTCCAGCTTCAAGTGCGGTCATGACGCTCCTACTTACGGGTTGATCGACTCGATCATCTCCACTGCCGGAACGCCCTATTCGGCCTTGCACGATATCGATGCGAACAAACCTAGCGGTTCGATTAAAATACGCATCAAGACGTATGCCCACAGCCTGGGGCTGCATGAAGAACGCTTGCAGGATTTAGCGAAGAAAAAGACGGAATTACAGTATCTTATCGAGCAGAAACGTTCCGAGCTGTTGAAAAAAATGATCTAAGAATAACCCCACAAAGTGATAAGGAGGAGTGAAATGAATTATGGCAACAGAGAAAAAGAAGCTTGAGGACGAGCTCCGCCTGTTTCAGGAAGAACAGGAACAGGCACTTGGACTGGCAGGGAAGCATCAGTGGTTTGAACCGGTTCCCCGCCGGTTTTTGGCCAAAGACAAAGCGACCACAACGATTCTGTTCGGCGGGCTGACGATGGTACATGATTATTTGGTGGAGGGCGCTTTGGCAGGGCTGGGCTACCGTGTGAAGCATATGGACTGCCCCGATAGCGAGTCGCTGCGTTTCGGCAAAGAATTCGGCAACCGTGGACAATGCAATCCGACTTATTTCACCGTTGGAAATTTGATTAAATACTTGAATCATCTTCGTGACGTAGAAGGTAAATCGAAGGAAGAGATCATTGGCAATTACCTGTTCGTAACGAGTGGATCCTGTGGTCCCTGCCGTTTTGGCACCTATGTCACGGAGTACCGCAAAGCGCTGCGCGATGCGGGATTTGACAGTTTTCGCGTTCTCTTGTTTCAACAGACGGACGGTTTAAAACAGGCGACCGGCGGCCAATCGGCGCTTAAATTGGATACTTCGTTTTTTGTGAGCTTCCTGAAGGCCGTCCTGCTGGGGGACATTCTTAATGCGCTTGGATACCGCATTCGTCCCTATGAAGTGGTTGAAGGATCAACCGATGCCGCTTTGACTCGCTGCAAACAGTTTTTATATGACGCTTTAACTCAGAGAAAACGATTGATTCTGGCGCTCATCCGATGCCGCAAGGAACTGCAGGCCGTCCGGGTAGATCGGACGAAAGTAAGGCCGAAGGTAAGCATTATCGGGGAGTTTTGGGCGATGTCGACGGAGGGAGACGGCAACTATCAACTGCAGCGATTTTTGGAAAATGAAGGAGCCGAGGTTGAAATTCAATCGGTTACGGCCTGGATTCTCTTTCTCATTTGGGCTGGGCGTTATGATACCCGCAAGCGAATCAGCTTGCGGGAGGCGGATTCCGGACGCCAAGGATTAAAAGGAAAGAATCCCGCGTTAAGATTGCGCATGTTGGCCCTTGCCGACCGGGGGATTCGGGTCATTTTTCAAACCTATGCCAGATTGATCGGTCTTCGCGGCTATCATTTGCCTGACATGGAGGAAATCGCCCGCGTTGCCAATGACCATTACAATAACCAGCTGCGCGGCGGAGAAGGCCACATGGAAGTGGGCAAGTTGATTCTGAACGTGGTCAAACGAAAAGTCAACATGACGATCTCCGTCAAGCCTTTCGGATGCATGCCGTCTTCTGGCGTATCGGACGGCGTCCAATCGTTGATCACGGAAAGATACCCTGATGCTATCTTTCTCCCGATTGAAACGACCGGCGACGGGGCGATCAACGTATACAGCAGGGTACAAATGATGCTGTTTAAAGCCAAACAGGCGGCAAAGAAAGAGCTAGACAAAGCACTGACGAAAAAGGGTTTTACAGAGGAGACACTGCCGCGAAGATCCAAATATACCGATCCATTGCGCCCAAGCCGTCACGTTGTAGCTTGTACGGCCGCAAATACGGTTTACGACATGCCTTCGAGATTTTGGGGCCGATTTTCCTTTCGAAAAAGAGAGATAGAAAATGTAAATTAAAGTTGATCGATCTTCGTGAAATAGGGAAGGGGCATGTTCAGGCTATGTGTCTCTTCCCGTCAAATTGGCATTTCAATAAAGAAGGGTCCGATAGGCTCGAAAAATAAAAATGCCATTCGGTCAAGCCATTCTGGCTTGAAAGCCCCAACAGATGAAACAAAGAATAACGCAGGAGAGCAGATTATTTTCTTGTCTAAATATGGTATGACACCATATAAACCGAATAAGGTTAGCAAACAGCATGAGGGCTGCCGAAAGATGTAAAAGCGGTTTTGATGTCTTTTTTGGGATTTATTTTTAAAATTTATACATATTAGGTACAAATGTGGTTATTCTAATTGTTGAAAATTTGAAGAGGAGAAGTTAACATGAAACTTTTGATTCCGCCATACGAACCTCAAAGAGCGAAGCAACCGATAAAATGTCAGCATTGTATATGGGGGCGTTGGGATGGGATAAAACAATTTTGCTCTAAAATCAACTGCCTTAAAGAATAAAATAGGAATCAAGGGGGTGTCCTGGGTCATCTGTGATGACCTTTGAGATAGCCCCGATTCATAATTGAAGTTGGTGGAATGAATGGATTCAAAAGGAAAGTAAAAAACTAAAACAGTATTAGAGATTTCATTAATTGTTAAAGCGAGGAGAGTTTTAATGAGGAATAGAAAATGGACTAAAATGGCCTTATGAGTGTTTATGCTAATAAGTGTACCCATGAATGCGCAAGAACCACTAGAACTTTTAACAATAATACAGGAAAGAGTTGCTAAAAATATATTCCCTTAATAAATGGAGGAAGTTATCGCTGTAGTTTGAGGATAGAAAAATTACAAGAAAACTCTATGACGGATTGTCAAGCCAAGCACTCCTCATACAGCCAGCGGTAGATCGTTTTCGAAACAGACCGGCGTTTCGCCTTCAGCCCGTCTCTCTTCGGCGAACTGTTTCCGGTTGTACCTACTGGAATTCCGGTGATTCTCATAGGCTTTATGGGCGATACTGGAGTCCGGTTACTTCGTTTGGTTATGCTAAGATGTGTAACCTATTTCTCTTCATATTTCAACGATTGTTTCACCCACTTCATGTTTTTTTAGGACAGAAGAACAGCCATGCTTCTATGAACATGGCTGTTTTTGTTTCCTCGTTCTTAGAAACCTTTGTATTGTGGTTCTTCATTCTCTAACTGCTGTACTCGGCCTTCGACTTGCTGCACAATTTGTTGTGTTTGCTCAGCCGCGTTTGTAAAAAGAGTTTTTGCCTCTTGATTTTGGGTGCTCAAAGCGAATTGCTCTAAACTAGCCTGAGCGCTTTTTAATGAAGCAACACACGTTTTAACATCGGAAGCTACGGTCATTTCCATTCACCTCCTTTAACGGATTAAGGCGTAAGGAACGAAAACACTGCTATTCCTACCCAGGTAACATATATAATGTATCCCCTTTTTTCCAAACCATACAAAGTGAGCTGGAACAAAAAAAGTAAACATTTACATTTCAATGAATAAAAAAATGAAAAACTGACGATCTTGCTTATATACGATTTTCCATCAAGTGGAAAATTGTACTTGGTGCAAAGAATAAAGGAGGCTACATGATGCCAGATTGGTTACATATTTCACTACGGACATTGTTAGCGATTGCTGTACTTTTTATAATGACTAAGCTTTTGGGAAAGAGACAGGTTTCCCAGCTATCCTTTTTTGAGTACATAACTGGGATCACGATCGGAAGCTTGGCAGCCTATATTTCATTAGAGATGGATCAAAATTGGTATTTAGGTGTCATTTCATTGTTGGTATGGGTAGGCGTCTCTTTAGGGATTGAGTTTTTACAAATTAAGAGTAAAATAGCAAGGGATTTTATCGATGGTAAACCAAGGGTATTAATTAAAGACGGAAAAATTCTGGAGGATAACCTTAAGAAGGAACGACTTACCACCGACGAACTGATGGAACAGCTGCGAAAAAAAGATATTTTCCAAGCGGCGAATGTAGAATTTGCGGTTATGGAACCGAGTGGAGATATCAACGTCCTGCTAACGAAAGAAAATCAAACCCTAACACCCAAAGACCTAGGCATCAAAGTGGGGCCTGAACAGGAGCCGCAGGTAGTCATTTTGGACGGAAATGTCTTGGATGAACCATTAGCTAGGTTGGGACTCAACCGGGGCTGGCTGGATACGGAACTCGAAACGATAGGCGTTGCAATTGAAAACGTGGATCTTGGTCAGGTAGATGCCTACGGCCAGCTTTATGTTGACTTATTTGACGATCAGATCAATGTCCCTAAGCCTCAACAGAAAGCTTCTTTGCTGTCGACTTTAAAAAAATGTGAAGCGGATCTTGAAACGTTCAGCCTATCCACCAAAGCGCCAAATGCAAAAAAAATGTATGAAGAATGCGCAAAAGAGCTGGAACGGGTCATTGAGGCAGTCGAACCGCTACTCAATCGTTAGATCAGATGATCAGGAGGATTAAAAATGGCAAATAACAAGATGAAAAAAGTAACGCCGATCCAACAGGAGTATCAAAAACTCGCCGATCAGCTTGAACCAAAACGGCCCTTATTCCAAAACTGCTGGCGTGCGTTTCTTGCCGGGGGAACGATTTGTGTGATTGGACAAGCAATTCAGGAAATGTTTGTTCATTGGGCCGGCTTTGATGAGAAAAAAGCAGCCAATCCCACTGTGGCCGTGTTAATTCTCATTTCCGTTATTTTAACGAGCCTCGGCGTATATGACAAATTCGCGCAATGGGCGGGTGCCGGTTCGGCTGTTCCCGTTACTGGTTTTGCAAATTCAATGGCATCCGCCGCTATAGAACATCGCAGTGAAGGATTGGTTTTAGGCGTCGGCGGAAAAATGTTTAAACTTGCAGGTCCGGTTATTGTTTTTGGAACTGTAGCGGCATTTTTTGTGGGTATCATTACGTTTGTGTTTAAGGGTACTGGAGGAGGACACTGATATGCTAAAAGGGCATCAAAGTTGGATCTTTGAAAATAAACCGGTTATTCGTGCTTCGGCTACCGTAGTTGGCCCTTTTGAAGGCAGGGGACCCCTTGCCCACGATTTTGACATCATTCATGGTGACTCCATGCTGGAAGAAGAAAGTTGGGAAAAAGCTGAGAAAGTTTTGATCGAACAAGCTGCAAAACTGGCGATTGAAAAAGCAGGGTTAACCAAAGAACAAGTTCATTTTCATATCGGCGGCGATTTGATGAATCAAATAATCAGCACCAGCTTTGCCGCTCGTACTCTGTCGATCCCCTATCTTGGCGTGTTCGGTGCCTGTTCAACCTCGATGGAAAGCTTGGCTCTTGCGTCAGCACTCGTCAATAGTGGAGCAGCGAAATTCATACTGGCAGGGACCTGCAGTCATGATTCAAGCGTAGAGAAGCAGTTCCGGTATCCGACAGAATACGGTTCACAAAAGCCGCCAACTGCCCAATATACCGTAACTGGTGCCGGTGCAGCGATCGTTTCGCAGGAAGGGGAAGGACCTGTCATCACGTCAGCGACAATTGGCCGGGTTATCGATATGGGGATTACGGATCCGTTTAATATGGGGGCGGCCATGGCACCTGCTGCGGTTGACACCATTCAAGCTCATTTTCGAGATTTACAAATCGAGCCCGGTTATTATGATCTGATCGTCACAGGCGATCTGGCCAAAGTAGGCTATGAGATTGCCTGCAAATTGTTTGAAAAACATAACATTCCGATTCATCAAACGGAGTATGCCGACTGTGGCATGATGATTTACGACTATGATACTCAGATGGTGCAGGCGGGAGCAAGCGGTTGCGCCTGTTCGGCCGTTGTCACCTACGGTCATTTAATGAAACGCATGCAAATGGGAGAAATCAAACGCATGCTTGTTGTTGCTACCGGGGCGCTCTTATCGCCGCTTTCGTACCAACAAGGAGAAAGTATTCCTGGTATCGCACATGCTGTAGCGATCGAATCAGGAGGGGGAATCTGACATGATCTTTTTATGGGCCTTTCTTGTAGGGGGCGCAATTTGCGTCTTCGGACAGCTTTGTTTCGATGTGTTTAAACTGACTCCAGCCCATACCATGACATTACTCGTTGTGCTGGGAGCAGTCGCGGACGGACTTGGCTTGTATGATCCGCTTGTTAGAATTGCCGGAGCCGGAGCTTCCGTTCCAATCACTAGTTTTGGAAACTCTCTGGTTCACGGCGCTTTGGAGGAATTACAGAAAGACGGATGGATCGGAGTCATTACCGGTATATTCAAGGTCACCAGCGCAGGTATTTCGGCAGCCATTATTTTCTCATTTTTGGCAGCCTTGATGGTTAAGCCAAAAGGTTAAGGATACCATAGGGGTTAAGCATCATTTGAAAACGAGCTTAATACAGTTTCATTTGCTCTCACTTGCTTCGCGATCTGATCTTCAAATATCGCGCGTTAGCTTTTTTGGGATTCATCAAGGGCTGCTGCTAAAAAAGGCAGCAAATCCTTTTATAGTCGCGATAAATCATTTCCTTGCCGCTCATCGCGCTTCATTTGATCGTTCGTTTATGAATCATAATGGGCTTTCCTTAATGGACTGAAGAGTTGAACGAACTGTTTGATCAGTTCGTTCAACTCTTCAGTCCAACTACTCGCGCTATACCATTGGAAGCGGATTAATCTATCCAAAGACCGAGATCCAAAAGTGTATCATCCACCAAATCCGTAATTCCACTCGCTACGTGTCGTACAAGGATCTCAAGAAAGTCACCGCTGACCTGAAGCCGATTTACAAGGCTGCAACGGAGGAAGGGGTGCTGCTTGAACTGGACCGCTTCGAGGAAGTCTGGGGCGTCAAGTATCCGCTCATTGTCCGCTCTTGCGCAGCAACTGGGAGGAGCTCTCAACCTTCTTCAAGTACCCACCTGAGTTCCGCAAACTCATCTACACAGCAAATTTATCCGCAAATCCCGCCGAAAGTGGAATACTCCATCACGGAATACGGCAAGAGCCTGTCTCCGATTTTGGAATCCTTACATCAATGGGGAGCGGCCCATGTCGAGCGAAAGCAGCTCAAAATGGCGAATAATAAACAAACAGAAACGGACTAGCATTCGACCTTACGCTAGTCCGTTTCTTTCTGCATCGAGTCGCAAAATATAACAAAAGTGATTACGAAGCATGCCTGGACTATAGCGAGCAGGGGCAGAACAAGTTCGATAAATCAGGATTTGTGTTTTCCGAACATTGTCGAGAGACAAGAACATAGACCCATTGAGAGTCGCTAATTTAGCGGCTTTTTGTTTTATCGGTACAAGTTCTTGTCCCGAGTCGAGGACAAGAACTTGTACCGACTGCCGTAAAGGGCAAGAACATGATCCTATTGCCAATTTGATGAGTGTCTAATAATGGAGAAACAGCGAAGGTCTTTAGGCGCAGTTTGGCAACAGTGAGTTATACCCAAGAGCAAACCACCCGTTGGACGGGTGGTCAGGATTTAAGGAATCAGGCTCTTGTTCCAATCTGAAGACAACAACTTGATTCCTTTGCTATAAAAGACAGAACATACATATGGAACAGACAGCTTTGTGACAACTTCAGAAAAACACAAACGACTTTTTCCCATGTTAGGGAAAGGTGCTTAAGAGGTGATGTAATCTTCACCTAGTTTCGATATTCTTTAAAAGAAACTTAATCATTATTTAAAACTTGATCTAACCAGGTGAATATGCGGTGGTTAGCCAATTTTAATGCTCCAAAATGGCAATGTTCTTCAGCAGAATCTTCGGCAGTAAACTTCATATACGTTTTGGGACCCCTTAAAGATTTGTACAATTGTTCAGGTTGTCCTGCAAAGGCGTGATCATATTCAGCTTCGCAAACGAGTACCGGACACTTGATTTGCTCAGCAACACTCTCTAAGGTAAAGGGTTCTGTTTTGTGCACGAGTTCTTCCAGATTCATTGCTAAGAACGTAAACTTTCCATTTTCAATTCCCCATCGAATGCTTGTATCTTTGGCCATAATCGACGCGATAAAGTTCTCCATCTCTGGTGAACTTAAATCGGATTTACCACTCGCATTTACAGCTATCGCTCCAGCCATTGCCCCCACTTGAAAGGAGAATAAACCGTCATTTGCTATGCATGCACCAAGCCTGCGTTCATAAGCTGCCGCGCGCGGAGCCAAATACCCACCTAAACTAATACCCATTAACGCAATTTTGTCGGATAAGATTTCTGGACGCCTGGTCAGGTAATCGACCACTGGAGTTACAACAGCCTCCCAGTCATGTCTGAATGGAATTCGCTGCTCGCGAATAACTGATCCTTGTCCTGGACCCTCGAATACCAAGCAATGATATCCTCTTTCTAAAGCAGAAATAACGACTTGGAAATAAAGCTCTTCCGCAGTGGAATCATATCCACCGTGAACAACCAGGACAGGGCCAGGCTGATTCCCGGCTAAGTACAAGTAACCCGGCAATTTCGTATCTTCATAAGGAATAGACACAATCTCCCAATGTTGATCAAGTAAAGAAAGTGCCTGCCTGAATGTGCTCCGGCTCAGGCTCCATGTTTCAAGAATACGTTTGTCCTCCGGATTACCATGGAGAAAAAATTCAGCAGTACGGTAATAATTAGATGCACGCAAGTAGAATTCTCTCGCGCTGGTCTTATTGCCTTGCTTGCTGCTCTCTTCAGCTTCCCGATGAACCCGGATTGCTGTCTTAAGCCATTCTTCATACCAGCTTTCAAAATTTTCTTCCTCGATTCGATAAGCGGTAGATAGGCATTCGCCTACGTCCGATCCTCCAAAAGCTGCGTAACCCATTGTACGAAGTAATTCGAACGAAAAAGTCTGATCATCGAAAATAAGTTTCATGATTAACACACTCCTTACATATGTTAAGTTTAACCTATTAAAGACACTAGCTCATCTCATTCATTGTGTCAATATTGTTTTATGTTATAATTAACCTATAAAATGAAAGACTGGACTCGAACTCAGAGATAGAGAGGAGAACTTCATGAATAATATCCAGTACACCATATTAGGATTGTTGGCACGAGAACCGTTAAGCGGTTATGAAATGAAGCAGCAGATCAACAACAGAATTACCCATTTCTACAAAATTAACAATAATCAGCTTTATCCATCTCTTTCGAAACTGGAGGAAGCCGGATTTATTGAACTGCAAGCCATTGAACAAGAGTCCTATCGTCCGCCCCGAAAAATTTACAGAATTACGCCTAGTGGCATTGACGCCTTAAAGTCTTGGGTGTTAGAGCTTCCTGAAGTTGGTGATACAGACACCTTTCTGTTGAAACAGTACAGTTCTTGGTTAGTAAGTCCGGATGCATTGATTGAGCTGATACAGAAGAGAAAAGAACAACATGAACGCATGCTGAAGGATTATAAGGAGAGAATTTCGTCTTTTCAAGAACAGAACCCTGACGTCAATCATCCCATATTCTCTACAATTTCTGTTATAGAAATGGGGATTAATTTCGAGGAGGCAGGTATACTCTGGTGTAATAGGATACATGAGGTGTTAATGCAGCATACACTTGCCAATAGGGGAGACACCTAGAAAACAGGTAAGCACTCATTGTTCCATGTCGGACAACAAGAACATAGTCCCATTGAGAGTCGCTATTTTAGCGACTTTTTTATTTTATCAGTACAAGTTCTTGTCCCGAGTCAACGACAAGAACTTATACCGATTGCCGAAAAGGATAAGAACATGGCCCGATTACCGATTAGATGAATATCTAATATTTATTCCGATACACCCAACACAAGGTTTCATTCTTCTATATAGAATAGATCTACGGGAGGGAGAAGCTGTTGAGCGCGGAAACCCTACAGGATTTCATCTTTCGTGTATCCTCTGGAACGCTTGTTCCAATGAATGGGAAAGTGGCCAAAAGGAGTGGTTCGAAAGGGGGCTTATGGTTAGCTACACGGAATAATATGGCGGTAGCCTTCAGCCAGGTGGGCGTATCACGCCAATTGTCACCCTCAGGATTATGGGTAGCCGCGTTGCTAGAAGAAGAACGATTCGCATTTTTTAGTAACGAATTCAAGAAAACCTCTGACTGGGATGATGTATGGAGACCGAGTGAACTGTCTAATGTCACTACATATCAGTTCTATCTATATCGTGGCTTTGAAATGGCTGGAAGGGAAGACGTTACTTTGAATATTAGAAACAGGGAAGTTGAACTGGAGTGTTTTTTATTTAGCAAAACATTTTGAACGTAATAACTTTTGTTTTTGATAAATAGATGAACCTGTCCTGCAATTCAAAAGCGGTCTAATCTATATTATTGAAGTAACAAAAAAGGAGGATAAGAATGGCTGCTTTTGCTGGGATAAGTGAATGTTTTGGTGCTGAGAAATTAAACACAGGGAGACAATTGGAATCAGACTTGGCCAAAGGTTTTGCAATCTTGTTTATGGTATGGACGCATGTGTTTGACGAATTGTCGCCTGATTCCAAAGGAATTCTGGTCACGCTTGTCAGAAACATACTGGGAGGCCCTTTTACCGCGCCGGTTTTCATGATGTGCTTGGGTATTGGCGTCAGTTATTCCAGCAAAAATACACCAAAGGATTTACTTAGACGAGGATTTAATCTGTTGGGAATAGGACCTATTATTTTTTAGGACTACTAGATGCAGTGTTTTTTATTATGTTGGCTTTGGGTGTTTTTGGCCTTAATTACGCCATCACACAAATGCTCCCTGCAGTATCGTTCAAGCCGCTTATGAGATGGAGCAAGAACATAAATACTATACTGCATTCACTGGTCACTAATAGGGGTTATCGGAATTTTCATGCAATTGCTGATTAAATCAAGCGCCTTAGCATTTTGGCAGGCAACGTTAATTGCGGCACTTCTATTACTGATTTCTGATCAGGTGGCCATATGGTATCTTGATAAGTTTAAGCCGATTTTTATAAGAAAACTATAGGAGGTTCATCGCAATGATAAATTGGTTTTATCGTTGGACAGCAAGCATTGTTGAGCTAATTCTGCTCATCAGCGTGACCGCTTGCGCAAGCGGCATAAAGTCGGCTTAAAAGGTAAGTCAACCGTTTAATCGGGCAGATTTATTCTAACTAAACAGATCGAAGGATTAAACTTATTTTAATACAACGTTAACCACGGATATAATGCTGCCGTTTGAAGGCAGATAGGAGAGACATAACGGCAGAAAGGTTACGGTAATTAAACAAACCCCAAACTGGAGGTAAATTGTTATTTAGATTGTCTATTACGTATAATTTTAAAAACTGGTGTTCAAATTGGATACATTGTATCATTTAACATCTGTTTTAAGTATTAAAAGTCTGAAGGGAATGATCATTTTGAAAAGTACAATGATGCTAAAAATAGGGATGTGTGTTGGGATCCTAAGTTTAAGTCTTGCAAGTGTAAAATTCTTTACAGGTGAATCATTGCAAATGGAGGCAAAAGAAAAAACAAAGCAAACCAAACATACAAATCATGCGCCTCACCGAGAGTTCGCTCAACTTGAGAAAAAGTTTGATGCTCGACTAGGTGTCTATGCTATCGACACTGGTACAAACCAGACAGTAACTTATCGACCTAATGAGCGGTTTGCTTACGCATCTACCTACAAAGCTCTGACGGCAGGAGTCGTACTACAGCAAAACTCAATTGAAAAATTAAATGAAGTCATCACTTATACTAAAGATGACTTAGTTGAATTTTCACCAATTACAGAAAAACATGTAGATACCGGTATGACACTTGGAGAAATTGCAGAGGCGGCTGTTCGTTACAGTGATAATACCGCAGGGAACCTTTTATTTAAAAAGTTAGACGGACCTAAAGGGTTTGAAAAGGCACTGAGACAAATTGGTGATAGGGTTACTCAGTCAGATCGCTTTGAAACAGAGTTAAACGAAGGTATTCCTGGTGACATCCGTGATACAAGTACACCTAAAGCACTTGCTACTGACCTTAAAGTTTTCACGGTCGGAAATGCGCTCCCAGCTGACAAACGGAAAATTCTTACGGATTGGATGCGTGGAAACGCTACAGGAGATAAACTTATCCGCGCTGGCGTACCAAAAGACTGGGAAGTCGGTGATAAATCAGGAGCCGGAAGCTACGGAACACGAAATGACATTGCCATCGTTTGGCCACCAAATAGAGCACCCATTATCATTACAATTCTGTCCAGTCGTGATACAAAGGATGCTACCTATGATAATGAACTGATCGCGCAGGCTGCCAAGCTTACAATTAATGCTCTCAAGTGACTATTGAATTATTAAGGTAAGCAAAATCATCTAAAGAAATGAAAGATTCCTGAAACAGTTCCTACGAATTTTATTAAACAGAATATGGACCAAATGCAACATATATCTCCTTTGGGTTGGGATCATACTGGTTTTGCTTCAACGTACATCCGACAGGTTTTCTTTTTCGCCGCCTGTTTGACTCTCACCTTAACTGGAAATTATACTTTGGAAGAATTATTACATCTTATTAAGATGAGTGGAAAATTCACTCTTTTTATCATGGTTAGCTTCGCACATAACGATTATAATGGGGATTGACCTTTTTCTTTTAGATCAAGGTATTCAATATCAGAATTTTTTAAATACTTTCTGTGATTCTGCCTTTTTAGATCAGAAGAAGTACTTGACAGCGTAAAAATTATCATCAGGTCATTCATTTGAGATGATCGAATATTGTGTAATCAAGCCCTGTGCGCCTGATGGAACAACAAAACAAATAAGGAAGGATCAGTAATGAGGAAAGATATGAACATACAGGAAGTCGCACGTTTAGCAGGCGTATCTGTAGCTACAGTTTCCAGGGTTTTAAACGATAGCCCCAAAGTTAAAGAAGTTACTCGTATGAAGGTACTGGATGTGATTCAAAAGTTCGATTACCAGCCGAACCTATTAGGCCGGGATTTGAGAAGATCGGAAACAAAGAAGGTATTAGTAATAACATCTGCTTTAGAAAAACCAATACTTGCTGATGTTGTCAAAGGAATAGAGATTTGCGCAAAAGAACATGGATATTACGTATTGGTTTGTCCTACTTCATATAATTGGAATAAAGAGCAAGAACTCATCCAAATGTTAAAGAATCGACTCGCTGATGGCGCAATTACATTCAGTACCGCTCTTAGCGAAGTAGAACTAAGTGAGATAAGCAAAAAATACAACATAGTTCAATGCTGCGAGTATAAGAAGGCTCCTTATACATGTTCAGTATCCATTGACGATGAAAAAGCAGCTTTTGATGCAGTAAACCACTTGATAGAACTAGGACATCAACATATAGCATTAATTGGTGACAATGATACCTTATCCGAATCTTCAACTTTACGCAGAGAAGAAGGATACAAGCGAGCTTTAAAAAGTAGTGGGATCCCTTTCAGATCTGATTTTATGAAGTACGGTAGTGGTGAGTACATGGATGGGATGAGATTAACGGATGAGCTCCTTCTGATCAAAGATCCTCCGACAGCCATATTTTGTTTGAATGATATTCTCGGAGTAGGATGTATCAATGCGATTAAGCAACACGGCTATTCTATACCGGATGAGATCGCGGTTATAGGATTCGATAATACAAGAGAAGCTCAAATGTCGGTACCTCCGCTTACGACGATTCATCAACCCAAATATGAAATAGGTTATAGTGCAATGGAGTTGCTGATCCATAATATGACAAATAGTCATAAGAAATATGATAATCTCATGCACCAACATGAAGTTATAGCTAGAGGATCTACAACAGGCATGAAATAATCAAGAGGAAAACCTACTTAACCATTAGCAATGTTATATGTTTAAGTAGGTTTTTCATTATTCTGTTGTAGTTTTCTGTGTGATGTCAAATAAACATGAAATAAAAAATCAGATCTTCCCAAGCAACAATCATAGTATTGACTTCTTGTAGAAGCTAACTTATATTATAAATGTAATCCGTTACATTTTATTTTGTAGAAGAGTAATACCTTTTATAATTCAATAAATAATTTTTTTTATCACAAAATGTAACGGATTACATTTTGTGAATCATAGTAACATTCTTAAAAAATAGGTTGTAAAATTGGCTCCTCGTACGATGGGGGAGAAGGAATGCTTTCGATATTATATATGGCCATTCTGACATTTGGTGATGATGGTCAAGGAGGAAGTTATGAAACAGAAAAGTAGCATTATATGTCACAGTACCGGTGGTGCTTCTCCATGGTAAATTCCTCAAATGGCGATCTCAAAATGAAGTTTTCCGGATATGGCTTGGTACAAAACCGCGATCCTCGAGTTCATGAGAATCGGATCACTAACGAACGTGATCTGTTTAAAGTTTGGCACTTAGGTATCCCTGACATTGCCAATTCTAGTCAATGGGTGCTAAACATAACCGGACTTGTGGAACATCCAATGCGATTTAGTCTTGCCGACTTACAAGCCTTGCCGCAAACAACTGTGACGGCGTTTCATGAGTGCGCGGGAAGTCCGTTAAATCCAAAAGTACCCCAAAGAAGAATCGGAAATGTAGTGTGGACCGGCGTTAAACTTGCGGATGTACTGCAAAAGGTCAATATCACGAGCGAAGCAGTCTATGTCATTTCGAGAGGAATTGACGAAGGGGTGTATAACAACGTTCATTATTCCGGTTATGAAAAAGATCTTCCATTGGATAAAGCTTTAGATCCTAATGTGTTGATAGCTCTGGCCATAAATAATGAGCCCATTACGGTGGAACGCGGTGGACCCGTTCGACTTGTCGTTCCAGGTTATTACGGGACTAACTCAACGAAATGGCTGACGGATTTGATCGTTTCCAAGGTCCGAAGTTCCAGTGCATTTACCACCAAATATTACATGGATCGCGAAATGGTTGATGGCGAATTGAAAGAGTCGCCGGTATGGGGGATCCATCCCAATTCGATTGTTGTGCATCCTCAAAATGGTCAAACGATCAAGTCTGAAGAGTGCATGATTTGGGGATGGGCATGGGCCGAAGCTGCGGTTGCCGAGGTAGAAGTATCTATTGATGGCGGTGAAACCTGGCAAAAAGCAAATGTAGAGACCAGATCTAACATGGAATGGCAGCGCTTCAATTTTCGATGGAAGCCAAAATCCGTAGGTGAGTATTGCATCATGACGCGAGCCACTGATACCAAAGGCATGAACCAGCCTTTAACGCCAAGACGCAATCAGGTATCCAGAGTAATGATTTTTGTTGAGCAATGTAGTGACTTGTAATTGGGTTGGTAATGCCATTGGCGAAAGCCGATGATTATCATACAAAGAGGGAATGAGACAATGACTCGAAACATTACTGTAGCAGCAGCCCATTTGGCTCCGGTGTTTTTAGACAAACAGGCAACCCTGGAGAAAGCCATAGCGGCTATTCAGAAAGCAGCCAAAGGCGGTGCCCAGCTTATTGCTTTTCCTGAATCCTTTTTGCCTGGATTCCCGGTGTGGGCTGCTGTGCGAGCACCTATCTACAATCACAAGCTGTTCACGGAAATGGTCAAAAACTCCATCTATGCGGATGGTCCAGAAGTAGAGCAACTCATGCAGGCTGCGAAAAAGAACGGTATTCATGTATCGTTTGGGTTCAGCGAATTGAGTCGTGCCAGCGTGGGCTGTATCTGGAACTCCAATGTTTTAATCGGAAGTGATGGAGTTATTCTTAATCATCATTGAAAAATCATGCCAACGTTTTACGAGAAACTAGTGTGGGCTCCTGGTGATGGTGATGGACTGCGTGTAACTGACACAGAAATCGGCCGGATCGGTACGTTGATCTGTGGTGAAAACACGAATCCGCTAGCCCGTTTCTCCCTTATTGCTGAACGCGAAGAACTGCATATTTCAACGTATCCACCTTTATGGCCAACACAGGATCCGTCTATGGGTCTGGATTATGATTTGGAAAGCGCAATTCGTATTCGGGCTGGAGCGCATTCGTTTGAAGGAAAGGTGTTTAACCTCGTAGTTTCGTCAATATATGATTCAACAGCCAAGACCAAACTTTCTTGCTTGGGCAGTGATGCCGAGGATATCCTCGAAGGCACGGCACGCGGCGTTTCGTTTGTTATGGGTCCCCATGGAAATGTAGTAAGCGAAGTCATGCGCGAGGAAGAGGGGCTTTTATTTTGCACGATCGATCTAGATGAATGTATTGAGCAAAAGCAATTCCAGGATATATCAGGTTATTATAACCGTTTTGATATTTTTGATTTACGTGTGCATCGAGAACGGATGGTCCCTGCCAAGTTCTTTGATGGTAGCTCCAGTAAGGATCAGCCACCAAGTCATTCTGGGGGTTCTACAGACCTCAAGCCGAAAGCCAATAAAATTAGTTCTGCGGAAGAGGAGAACTAACTGGAGTAGATTTTAATAGGAGGAACGGTACATGAGTAAAATAAAGGAAGACTTTTTATGGGGGGGTGCCATAGCTGCCAACCAAGCGGAGGGTGCATACAACAAAGATGGAAGAGGTCTAAGCACGGCGGACATTCAGCCCTTTATACCTGATGCCACGCCCACGGATTTGCATTTTAACGATATGGATTCCATGACTTATGAAAAATATCATCAAGGAAATTACTATTACCCTAAACGCCAAGGGGTGCATTTCTACGAAAGATACCGTGAGTATATTGATGCATTAGCGGACATGCATGTAAAAACATTGCGGTTGTCCATCTCATGGAGCAGGATTTTTCCGAATGGGGATGATACCGCTCCAAACGAGCAGGGTTTGGCCTTCTATGATCGAGTATTTGAGTACATGAAAGAAAAAAATATTGAACCGATCGTCACGATTTTCCATTATGAAATGCCTTTGAATTTGGTTGAGCAATATGGCGGTTGGACGAACCGAAAATTGATCGATTTTTTCGTAAAGTATGGACAAACCGTACTGCAAAGATTTCATCAAACCGTTAAATATTGGATCATTATTAATCAGATTAACCTTGTGCACAAAGAGGCATTTGCTTCCCTTGGCATACTGAAAGATAAAGTGGATCATTACGAGCAGTCTCAGTTTCAAGCGGTTCATCACCAATTCGTTGCTTCTGCAAAGATTACTGAGTTCGGCCACAAGCTAAACCCATCCCTTCAAATGGGAATGATGTTGGCCGATACGTTAACCGCCCCTTATTCATGCGAACCTGCAGATGTCGAACTGAATTTCAGACGAAATCGAATGCAATATTTCTACAGTGATGTTCTGATCAGAGGAGAGTATCCAGAATATGCATTGACGTATTTCGAAGACCATGGCATCCGGTTGGAAATTACTGAATCGGAGAAAGAACTGCTTCGGAACAATACAGCCGATTTCCTTGCAGTTTCTTATTACTGGTCCAATACCGTTAAAGCTAGCGAGAATACGATGGACCCTAATTCTACCGTCAAAAATCCTCATTTGAAAGCGAATCGCTGGGGCTGGTCCATTAATGCTTCAGGATTATACCTCTGCATGTCTAAGTATTGGGACAGGTATCATGTTCCCATGATGGTGGCTGAGAACGGTCTTGGTTTCAAAGATGTTTTAACAGCAGATAACAAAGTTCATGACGATTATCGCATCGAATACCACCAGGAGCATATTGCAGCACTAAAAGAGGCAATACGTGAAGGGGCAGATGTTTTTGCCTATTGCACCTGGGCCCCTTTCGACATCATCAGCGCAGGTACTGCCGAAATGAGCAAAAGATATGGCTTTATTTATGTGGACTATGATGATGAAGGTAACGGAAGTGGACAACTCCATTTTAAAGATAGTTTTTACTGGTATAAGCAAGTTATTGATTCAAACGGCGAGGATCTTCATAGAACCACCAACGATTAGGATGAGAATCACTAAATGATTAAGGCACCCCCGGACCATTTTGTATCGTTTCAGTAGTACGGTATGTGGAAAATGGTTCGGGCATTTATAATAGGGGGGACAACTATGAGTTATCAAAAATTGGCAAAGGATATTCTGGATGGCGTAGGAGGAAAAGAGAACGTCAATGCGGTTTGGCATTGTGCCACTAGATTGAGATTTAAACTAAATGATGCGAGTACTGCAGATACCAAAAAGATCGAAAACACAGATGGGGTCATTACCGTCGTCAATAGTGCCGGACAGTATCAGGTGGTTGTTGGTAATTCCGTTGCTCAAGTCTATGATGCATTAACATCATTACCTGGGATGACATTACATTCTTCTACCAACAATGAAAGCGCTTCAGAAAAAAGAACTGAAAAATTTAATCCTGTCAGTCAGTTGATGGATTTTGTTTCGGCCGTGTTCACGCCATTTCTGGGAGCCTTGGCTGGAGCCGGAATTTTAAAAGGTATTCTGGCTTTATTCACAACAATGAACTGGATATCGGCCAACAGTGGTGCGTATAAAATATGGAACGCAGCAAGTGATGCTATTTTCTACTATTTGCCGATTTTCTTGGCATTTACTGCGGCCAAGAAGCTGAAAGTCAATCAATTCGTAGCCGTTTCGTTAGCTGGTGCACTCATTCATCCATCTTTAGTAGAGATCGTATCCAATTCACAAACGATCGATTTCTTTGGCATACCGATCATACCAATTACGTATACGGCATCTGTATTTCCCATTCTGTTGTCGATTTGGGGCCTCTCTTACTTGGAACCTTTGCTGAACAAATTCTTTCCGGAATCAATTCGTAATATGTTAACCCCTCTGGTTTCTCTAGTGATCATGTTGCCTCTAACTTTGGCTGTTATCGGCCCTGTAGGCACAAAGATTAGTGACCTGTTCGCCATGGTATTGTTAGCAATCTTTGGTTTCTCCCCATTACTTGCTGGGTTGATTTTAGGAGCGTTCCATCAGTCGATTGTCATTTTTGGAGTCCATTGGGCGCTGATTACGCTGATGATAAACAATGTCGCTAATCAAGGATACGACCAATGGTTGCCAATTGTATGTGCAGCCGTACTTTCTCAAGCAGGTGCTGCTCTAGGCGTATTTTTGAAAACCAAGGATGCCAAAATCAAAGGCCTATCGGGTTCTGCAGCAATCACAGCCATTTTTGGTATCACTGAACCGGCAATTTACGGCGTAACCCTTAAATTAAAGCGTCCATTCTACTGTGCAATGATCGCTGCCGGTATTGGAGGCGCTGTCATTGGGTCGTTTGAAGTACATGCATCCACTTTCACGTTTCCTAGCTTGTTGGCAATTCCAACGTATTTAGGACAAGGCTTTATTGGAGAAGTCATCGGATTGATTATTGCATTCTTTGGAGCAGTCATTTTAACGTATTTCTTCGGTGCATCTAATAAGTCTGGGACGAATTCCATAAGCGTTCAAGCAAATCCAAACGACGTTGTGGTACCTGTGGATGGCCAAATTGTTCCTTTAAGCAGTGTAAGCGATGAGGTGTTTGCTTCTGAAGCGATGGGTAAAGGAGCAGGAATTGTTCCGGTAAACGGAATTGTTACAGCTCCCGTAAACGGTACAGTAAGCAGCGTGTACAAGACCGGACATGCTATCGGCATTGTTTCTGATTCCGGTGTGGAACTTTTGATCCATATTGGCATTAATACCGTTAAATTAAAGGGACAACATTTCAACCCCTTGGTTAAAGAAAATGACAGAATTACAATTGGTGACAAATTAGTTGAGTTTGATCTGGAGCAAATTAAGGCTGCGGGTTATGACCCTACGGTAATGGTTATTGTTACGAATTCATTTAATTATGATCAAGTGCATGTGAATCTGGAGGATCCAAATTCAAAACAGTTATTACATGTGATGTGAGTTCTGCAGTCACTCCAAGCAAACCGTATAGTCAGAGCAGCTTGTCATTCGAAATGGCAAAGGAGAACGGCAGGTACTTGTAAAACGAAGCTGAATCAATTTTATTTGGATGGGAGATAAAAATGTATTTAATTTAATGATTCGGTGTAGCAAATGACGTACTTTATAACTCTGGGATTAAAACAAATAAACAACAAAAGCCTATAATCCGAAGACGTTTCCCGTATTCGCACAGGCTTCTCATTCGCCATACTCCCTTGGCGGGGCCAAGGGAGTATGGCTTGGTGAGCGCACATTAATGAAGAAATAATGACTTCTAACCTTAGTCAGAGAAAGGTTTCATGTTATTGTTTAATATTCAGCTGAAGGGTATGCCTTTTTTGCTAATCGGGAAGGAGGTTCATACCGGGTAAAGCATGAGGTCAAACCTTTGAGTTTTCGTACTACTGATTTAAACTAAATGTTTATTAGATCGATAACACATCGATCTGATAAGCTACAGCAAGCTGTAATCAGATCAGGCATATTAAGATCCGAGCAGAAAGGAGAAAAAAATGAAAATATCCTTCCATAAACAATTCATAAATCCAGATCTTCCGTGACATATGGGCGGCTACGCGGATCGAATAAGTTATGACCAGCACGATGATCTCGAAATCAACTCGTTATTAATTGAAAGTGATGAGATTAATTTATTTCACGTGCTTGATATTATTTTAATCGAAAAACAATTTGGCGAAAAAGTTAAAAGCATTTTATCTGAGAAATTTTCAATTTCAAAAGAAAACATCATTATCGAGGCTACACATACACATTCAGGGCCAAAAGTTTCAACGACGTTTTATCCGGAGATTACGCCATCTAGGGATTATCTCCAATTATTGCTGGATATGATCGTTAAAAATACGGAATTTTGTTTAAATAATAAAATGGAAGCACAGGCCTATTACGGAACATGTGAAATTAATGGATATTACTGTAATAGAAACGACAAATCGCTCCCTTTTAATAATAAAGGGTATATACTGCAATTTAGAAATAATTCAAATTGTCCTTTGGTAAGCTTAATCAATATAGCGTGCCATCCAACGGTTTTGGCAAAAGATAATCTTTTCATTTCAAGTGATTATATAGGTGAATTGAGAGAAGAATATTTTAATTTAAATCAAGCTCCAGCCATAATCATGAATGGAGAATGCGGCGACGTTAGCACACGGTTTACCCGAAAAGGTGATGATTTCGAAGAAACTCGCAGAATTGGAAAGGGTATAGCGAGAGTTCTTTCTGAGGTAAAAGACTTTAGAGAGATTTCTATGGACAATTTATCCATTTCGAGTTTTACATTGAATATTGATAAAACCATCGATCCAACAGTACATTTATATGAATTCAATGATATAAGATTTGTAACGATACCGGGTGAAATCGTTTATAATCTTGGTCAACTAATCCGCTCTCAAGATAGAAAGCCAACATTTATCCTTGCATACGTTGATGAATATAATGGTTATGCTGTAGATAAAGAACAATATGGTAAATACTTCGAGTCATCTATTACCAATTATCCTTATGGAAAAGCTGATGAGCTTATTGAAGGAGTATTGAATTTGATAAAATCAAAAAGTTAAACTGAAAAGTAATCACTTTGAATTTTTTGGTGCTGCTGAGACATTGAATTAACAACCAAAAGTAAAGCAGTCAGCTTTCTGCTGGCTGCTTTACTTTTGGTTATTATTTTGAGGAAGATGTTGTTGACACTGCTCCAAAATGTAGGATATTGCCGATTACTTTCGATGGCAGGTTACGTAAGATTGAACCTCTGTCTTGAAATCCGGATAAATTCGGACGTAGCTGCAGTTTCATAAGTATCTTTACGACGTATGAATAGAGTCGGTGTTATATAGGATTTATCCGAAATCTTATGAGAGCGTAAGTTATATTGAACCATGGCTCTCTCAATTACCGAGCGAGGTAAAAGGGAGACACCAAGGCCAGCGTGAATACATCCGAGGATCCCCTCCAATGTTCCGAATTCCATGATCTTCGCGGGTATAATTCCTTTCAGATGTAACCAGGCCTCGAGTTTTTGACGATAAGAACAACCAGTACGAAAAACCAGTAAAGTCAGATTTCGTAATTGTTCGGGCTGACCGATTGAGGGAAACTGTTCTCCTGATATGAGTGCAAGTTCCTCAACCCCTACCTCAGTAATATCGAGCTCAGCATGATCAACTGGTGCAGCTACGAAAGCTCCGTCCAACTCGTATTTCAACACTAAATGGATAAGTTCTTCCGTCGTTCCAGTTTTTAATGCCAAATCCACCTCTGGATAAGATTTATGGTAATCGGTGAGAATAGACGGTAGCCGAATCGCTGCTGTGGTTTCGGGCGATCCGATCCGAAGCGGCCCTCTTGGGATTGTGTTATCTGCCACGACTCGTTCCGCCTCTTGAGTAAGAAAGACAATTTTCTCAGCATAGGACTTGAGCGTCTCTCCGGATGTTGTGAGCCGAACCCCTTGTCGCCCACGACGAAATAGCGCTGTTTTCAGTTCCTTTTCAAGCTGCTGGATACGGATGCTTATACTCGACTGAACATATTCCATTTTTTCAGCTGCTTTGGTAATACTTCCTTCGTTCGCAACTGCCAGAAAAATCTGCAAGTCCCGGATATCCACCGTCATTCCTCCATTTTATTATTGATAATTTTGATATTACAAATCGTATAAATTCATTTTACACGATATTTGTGAGGAGTTACAATTAGTTTAGTAAGCGGCAGGTCTTATGAAGAAAACAGGAGGTTGTAGTATGACGACTTATCATTCATTAGAGATAGAAGGATTAAACGTATTTTATCGTGAGGCTGGTAATCCGAATAATCCAGTCATTTTATTGCTTCATGGCTTTCCATCCGCAAGTCATATGTTTAGAGAGCTAATACCTATTTTAGAAAAAGACTACTATTTAATTGCTCCTGATTATCCGGGGTTCGGGAATACCTCGTCACCTGACAGAGAAGATTTCCAGTATACATTTGACCATATTACTGAAATTATCGAAGCCTTCATCGATAAACTAGGGCTTGCTAAATATGCGTTATATGTTTTTGACTACGGAGCCCCTATTGGCTTTCGCATAGCCATGCACCATCCAGAACGTGTAACAGCAATAATAAGCCAAAATGGCAACATTTATCGTGAAGGACTAGGGGGAAAATGGGCGGTACGAGAAGATTATTGGCGTTATCCTACACAAGAAAAAAGAGAAAGTTATAGGACAGCATTTGCGCCTAACACGATCAAGGGCCAATATGTTGATGGAACAAAGGAACGCCAAGTTTCCCCAGATGGTTATACTCTTGATATTGCTTATATGTCCCGGCCAGGAAATGATGAGAAACAATTGGATTTAATTTTTGATTACCAAAATAATGTAAAAATGTATCCAGAGTTTCAGCAGTATCTTCGCGAATATCAGCCGCCCTTATTAGCAACGTGGGGTAAAAATGATGTTTCATTTATTCCGGCTGGTGCTGAAGCTTTTAAAAAGGATTTACCTAAAGCCGAGATTTATTTATTAGATACTGGGCACTTTGCGTTGGAAACACATGCATATAAAATCGGAAAGCTAATGTTGGATTTTTTGAAAATAATGGAATTCAAAGGATGTAATAGGGATAATTTGAATTTAGAAGGGTGACAAGTCAGTCTCATGGAGAATTCAGGAGCTAAAAATGCGAAATTGTTTAATTCCACAAAGACCATGATCGGTGGATTAGTTATGCTCATCATTTCAATGGGAATCGGACGTTTTTCATATACTTCCATACTTCCATTAATGCAATCACAAGCTCATCTATCTGCTACGGAATCCGGATATTTGGCAGGGAGTAATAACTTGGGTTACCTTATCGCTGCCTTTGGTGCAGGTTTCATAACATGGGGGTCCCGAAGAGCCTATCATCTCCGGATGCAATTGGTACTCTGCATTATTTTAACAGGACTTATGGGAATCACTTCATCATTTTTATGGTGGATGATTTTGCGCTTTCTTGCTGGAATTAGCAGCGGCCTTATTTTCGTTCTATCATCAAGTTTAGTGTTGGATGCGCTGTTTTCAGATAAACGTGAAAAATGGGTAGGTATATTTTACGGCGGGGTTGGCGTAGGCATTGTTTTGGCTGGGTTACTTACGCCTGTTCTTAGCATTTTCACTTGGAGGGGAACTTGGATCGGTCTTTTGATCATTAGTATCATCCTTATCGTACCCGTTTGGTCATTTATCCATGATAAAGAGCCAAAACCTATAACTCAAAATGCTGAATCCCTGAGTTCATCAGCGGAAAATCCATCTATCTTCGGCTGGCTACTTGTTGCTTATGGACTCGAGGGGTTAGGTTATATAGTAAGCGCGACGTTTCTTGTGGCGATGGTTAAGCAAATGCCTCATATGTCAATTTTTGCTGACTTTAGCTGGATTATCGTTGGGATAGCGGCGGTACCATCAACAGTGATCTGGTTCTGGTGGGCGAGTAAAGTCGGTTACATCAAACCCATTAATTATTGCGCTTATCCTGCAAGCTGTTGGGGTCATACTGCCAGTATGGCTTCCCAATATATTCGGCGTGATGTTAGGGTCTGTCCTTTTTGGAGGTACGTTTATGGGTATTTCTATGCTTGCTCTCGCCGCGGCTCGTATGTCTAGACCATCCAGTGGTAATAGAGCAATTGCTTTGATGACAGGATTTTATGGTATAGGTCAAATACTCGGTCCAATCGGAGCCGGAATCGTGTTGGAAGTGGCGCATAGCTACAATCTATCATTACTTCTTGCCGCTTTGGTGCTTGTTGCTGCTGCTATTATATTGCTATCCGGTGCAGTCATTTCAAGTCAAAAAGCAGCGATAGGAAATTTGAACCATGCTCGTGTTCATCCTGATCAAGAGCTTAGTTAGATCCTGGGCAATTTGATTGGACAAATGGAATGGTTGAATTGATTTCTTTACTTGGAGGAATAGAAATGCAAATAGGTTTTTTTGATTCTGGTATCGGAGGTATTACTGTATTGCATGATACATTAAAAGTTTTACCTAATGAAGATTATATGTATTACGCAGATACATTAAATGTTCCATATGGGAACAAAACGAAAGATGATATTAAAAAGTATGTTTTAAATGCTATAGAATTTATTAGCCAGCAAAAAGTAAAAGCGATAGTAATTGCTTGTAATACTGCCACAAGCGCAGCAATCGAAGAAATAAGGGCAAAATCCAGTATTCCAATCATTGGTATGGAGCCTGCTGTAAAACCAGCTGTTAAAACAAAAAAAAATATAGATAAACGAATTTTGGTAACTGCAACTGCTTTGACTCTAAGGGAAGAAAGACTTCAAAATCTTATTACTAAATTAGATAACGAACATGTTGTTGATTTATTACCTCTTCCGAAATTAGTTCAGTTTGCAGAAAGTTTTGAGTTTAACGAGCAAATAGTGCTGCCTTATCTTCAAGAACAATTATCTATATATGATTTAAGTAAGTATGAAACTATTGTTTTAGGATGTACTCACTTTTCTTACTATAAAAATATATTTAGAAAACTATTTTCATCGGATGTTAATATAATTGATGGAAATAATGGAACTGCAAAAAATTTAAAAAAAGTATTGGAAGAAATGAATTCTTTAAATGAAGGCAACGGCAATATTTCTTTCTTTTGTTCAGGAGTCAAAGTCGAGGATAAGGCTAAATTAAAAGATTTTAATAACCTGTTCAAAAGATTGGACGCTATTAACGAATGTAATTGAAAAGTCTGAGATTTTACAATAAAAGGAGGTTTTTAAAGGTGTTTGAGACTGATTTGACGCGTGCTCTTAAAATTCGATACTCGATTTTTCAAGCGCCGATGGCTGGTGGCGTTTCGACACCCGAATTAGTAGCGGCAGTTTCAAATGCCGGTGGGCTAGGTAACCTGGGGGGCGGATACTTAACACCGGAGCAACTCCGTAGCGAGATCCAAAAGATCAAGCAACGAACGGACCAGCCTTTCGGAGTAAACTTGTTTGTGCCTGAGCAATCAGAAGAGTCGGAAGAAGCCATTTACCGGATGACAGATTATCTGAATAAATACCGCATCAAACTTGGCACTGCTCAAAATCCAGCGATTATGAAGTTTTCAGAATCATTTGAGGAGCAGGTACAGGTACTGTTGGAGGAGCGTGTCCCCGTATTTAGTTTCACTTTTGGCATACCATCTCAAGACGTGATCCAAACCATGAAACAGCATGGGATATTCGTTATTGGAACTGCAACAACTGTGGATGAAGCCAAGCAATTGGAAGCAGCTGGTGCAGATGCAATTGTGGCTCAGGGGAGCGAAGCAGGCGGGCATAGGGGGACCTTCATGAAAGACCCTTCCCATGCTTTGATAGGCACCATGGCTATTGTTCCGCAGATCGTTGACCATGTGTCGATCCCGGTCATCGCAGCAGGGGGAATCATGGATGGGCGGGGACTTGCAGCAAGCCTTGCATTAGGAGCCGCTGCAGTACAGATGGGCACTGCGTTTCTAGCCTGCCCCGAGAGCGGCGCCCACGAAACGTACAAACAGAAAATCCTCTCGACAAATGAGGACTCCACTGAAATTACACGTGCATACTCCGGAAAAGCTTCAAGAGGCATTCAAACAAAATTTATGATTGACATGCATCAGTACCCCGGAACAATTCCGGCTTACCCCATTCAAAACGCGATGACCCGGGACATTCGTCAGGCGGCTGCAAAAGCGAACAACCCCGAGTATATGTCACTTTGGGCGGGCCAGGGTCTTCGGTTAGCAGGCGACCAACCTGCCGCTTCAATTGTAAAACAAACCATTGATCAAGCCAGTGTTCTTGTCCGAAATTTTTCTTTTATTAGAATGGTTGATAATAAATAGGGAAAAAATAATTTTTATTAAAAGGGGGAAGTTAAAATGCCATTACTTCGTTTTGATCTTATTAAAGGACGAGATAAAGCAAGCCTGAAAAAACTTTTGGATGTTGCCCATCAAGTTGTTGTGGAAGCTTTTGACGTTCCTGAGCGAGATCGTTATCAAATCGTTCACGAACACCCGGCGGATCATATGATTATTGAGGATACTGGGCTAGGATTTAACCGTACCGATAGTCTAGTTATTCTCTCTATAATAAGCAAGGCCCGGCCAAAAGAGAAGAAACAAAAGCTCTATTCCTTACTGGCTGAAAGGTTAGAAGCTGAATGTGGCATCGCACCAACCGATTTAATGGTATCTATTGTTGAAAATAATGATGATGATTGGAGTTTTGGACTAGGGGAGGCACAATTTTTGACCGGTAAGTTAAGCTGATTCAACGCTAGTCGTTTCGATCTCAATCGGTAAATATAACCAATATTAATCGCCCTTAAATTGGCCTGATAGGCTAGTTGAAGGGCGATTTCCATGAGTCTTGGTATTGAGATGATAAAATAGGCTTATGGATGTTCAAAAATTACAATTACATACAAAGAGTAGCAAATTTGGGTTTCGATTCTTACTGATGCCGGATATCATCAGAATCTCTTCAGAACCTTCTACGGCTAGATGGAGAACGCGAAAAAGACGTTCATTCTGAGTAAGATAAGCATAGTTACCAAACAGCATCTCTTCCTCATTGACCGAGTATAGGCAAAACTATCTTGAATTTTGGAGACAAAAGGCTATAATCATAATTCTTCCGATAGTAGAGATGTGAATTATCTGGTCTCTAACCATCGGAGGTGTTTTTTGGCATATGGCAAATCCCTTTGTGCTCAATTTTCATTTATAACTGCAAAAAATCTATCGTGTTATTCAGTAGAGCTAACGGTGCACCGCCAATGGTTTAACGGGCAGGGCAAGCAAACAATATGTTTATCCAATCATTCTGATGTGTAACAACCCAATTCATAGTAAGTATTATTGTTGAAATCAAAGCTTTTAATCACGTCAAGACCAAGCTTTTTGGTATGGGCAGCGTATGATCTGTGATTGATGTGGTTTATAAAAGTTATCAATATCGGATATTTTTTACTCATTTGCATTCTGGAAAAATCAAAAACCTTTCGGAGTACTTCCGTACCCCTGTAATCCATATCAATGCAAATTGGCCCATACTGATAAGTGTTTTCTGTAGAAAGCGTAATTCCCTTATATTCTGTATCTTTCAAATCGTCAATCATATATTGAAAAAGAGGCCACTTAGCCCAATACTTCCACGAGGCAGCCATTGCATAAGCAACAATCTTCTTGCCATGACATGCAATTGTAATTCCATTTTCCTTTTCAATTAATTCCTTAAACTGTTCTTCTGTAAATAAGGTTGTAACGAAGCCATCGGGTTTGTCTTTTTCACTAATGGTTGTAATGTGATATTTTTTTTGTAATTTCACTATAGCAGATATATCATCAACAGTAGCATTTCTATAAATCATTGTTATCCTCCTATATGAAATGAGCTAAAAAACTTATACCTCAGCATACATCATAATTGAAACCATTTTAAATGACAATTATTGAATTGTTTATGGGAACAGCGCCTACACATTTGGTTTGCAGTTATTTCATTCATTCCAGTCGATTGCTATCCGCTTCCCGGAACCTTGAAATCAAGGCAGACGTAATTTTCACTAAAGTTATATGAGTGTTTTGGACATTATAAAATATATTTTATAGCCCCCGGATTTCTTCCTGTAACGGATCGATATCTTCTGTAATTGCAATATTCGTAATGTCCGCTTGTGTCAATTGAAACAGGAAAGGGAGGCATTTTTTCAGAACCGCTTTTTGTATCATGTTCAGTGCAGGCAGGTAGAGATTAAAGAAAATTTCAAAATTTTTTAGATGCAACGCCATATCCGACATCCCATGACCTTCATCCTTGTAAAGCGGGTGTTCTTCGCCATCTTCATCGCGTAGAGTGGGGCGAATCTCCATGGGGTTCATTCTGCCATTGAAGTCGCCCCCCGCATTGATCCAGTCCCTCAGTGGTAGACAAACAACCATTTACGATATAGTAGCAGAGCTTTAATGAGTTCCAAGTATCGGGATGATATGAAAGGTTATATGTGGGGAATGAGATAATATTCTTGTCATCGAGAAGTGGGGATGACAAGAGACAAATGATTTAGCCATCCATATAGGTTATACATATATGGATAGACAAATGAAAATGCATTATATGAATCGAATCGATGAAAAACTGTCTGATCTTCCGTGGTTTGTTACGGAGTTTATTGATAGCAGGAAACGAAAACTTTCTCCCACGACACTTCTTAACTATTCCTTAAAGTGCATAATTCAGTGTACAAAACACATAATTACAAATAAATATTTTATTTGTAATAGGAGGACGAGCAAGTGGAAGCAGATGCAGTCTTTGAAGGCGGGGGCGTCAAGGGAATTGCTTTTGTGGGAGCTATTGAGGTGATGGAGGCCAAAGGATATACCTGAAAAAAACTTGCGGGGACATCCGCTGGAGCGATTGTTGCAGCTTTATTGGCCTGCGGTTACAACAGTGCTGAAATTAGGAAGCTGATGAGCTCGCTGGACTATATGAAGCTGCTCGGGCGGACAGGAATGAACAGCCTGCCTTTTTTAAATAAGGTCCTTCCGATAATGTTGAACTCTGGCATTTACAGCAACCACATCTTAGAGCAAGTGATGACGGATTGGCTGAAGCGAAGGAACATTGTAACGTTTGGAGATCTTCCTGAAGGAAAGCTCTCGATTATCGCCTCGAACATAAGCAATGGGAAGATCGTAGTTTTCCCTAATGATTTGCCTCATTATGGGCTGAAGGCATCTGAATTTCCAATTGCTGCGGCTGTACGGACGAGCACAACACTGCCTTTCTTTTTTAAGCCTTATATATGGCATACGCCATTGCAGAAGAAACCGTATTACATGCTGGACGGAGGAATGCTCAGTAATTATCCGATCTGGCTATTTGATGTGGATGGGATTCCACGGTGGCCAACCTTTGGCTTCCGGCTGTCAGAAAAGCGTACGTATGCCCAATCCGTGGATATCAACGGCCCAGCTTCTTTACTCAAAGGAATTTTCAAAACTATGCTGCAGGCCCACGATCAAAGACATGTGGATGAGCATGCGGAAGAACGAACCGTCTTTATTCCCACCGGAAAAGTAACGACGACGAAGTTCGATTTGACGGAGGAGGATAAGCATACCTTACTGTCATCGGGCCATGCTGCAGCAGAGAAATTTCTGGAGACTTGGGATTTTGAAGCGTACAAGCATAAGTTCAGAGAAAATCATGTAGCCAAACCGATTCAGCCATATTTTAATGAACAGCAGGAGGAACCCGGGATTTACCACTGACTAAGATCTTGAAGGCGAGATATTTGATAATACTGACAGGTGACGTTAGAAGCTTTATTCTAGATATTTTCTAACAATAACTTGTATGGATGACCAATAGCATTCCAAAGCTGAAAGGAGCTTTTTTTCTCATGTCAAAAGGCCACGATAATGTTGCTGCGATCGATCACTAAGCCTTAATGAAAAATGGAATACAAATTTCCAAAATTCCCTTCGCAAGGGAGACAATCATGCGGAAGTCTCAGTGTTGAAGGAAAATCTGCGATTTTACCGCACCCGATCTGATGCGGATTGGATGGATGTACCTAAACTTTCAGGTAACACCTCGAATCTAGATGCACAGACAGAATTAAACCTGATAAAATTTCAGGAATTGGAGGGGTTGAGAGCGGATGGTATCTACGGACAAGCTTAAAGGAACCGGATGGTTGTAAAGATAGGACAATCCTCTAAAGGCTTTGTTTGTTTAGAACCATCCAAAGAAGCTTTATGCAACTACTTTTGCTTCAAAAAAAAACGTTATGCAACATTTTTTGTGGTTTTTGTCGGGTGACAAGAACATTATCTCATTAATTGCTGCGAAAATCGCGTTTTTTATTTTATGGGATATAGTTCTTGTAAAAAGCAAATGACAAGAACTTTATCTCATTCCCGATGGGTCTTTATGAGTCTAATCATTGGCTCTGTTCTAGGGGAAGTATTATTTTATATAGGAATTTAGCATACCAATCGTGATATAGTGTAGTTATTCAACCGATAAGGGAGATTAAGAATACATGGCAGCAGACATAATTCAATTCCCGCTTGGGGTGGAGAAGCCTCAACATAATGATCCCTTTGAAGAAGCAATTGCTTCTATGGAAAAAAGGCTTGGTGTTACAATCTCAGACTATTTGGGCTTTACTGGAGATCCGGATGAAACACAAAGAATTGTACAACGGAATATGAATTGTGAAACGTTGGTGATTCGTACCAAATTAATTTACCTGGACGAATAGTAACCGTCTATTCTATGCTAAACTACGAAAGTCATGTTTCAACAGAATTTTGTGGAAAAAGGGAATTGAATAGAGCTTGTTGAATTAACTCGGCGTTATTGGACAATCTTCTGGAGAGGGTTAAAAAGGCACAAATAAGGCCTACAGGTGTCCCCACAGACCACTTTTATTGGATTAGGTTGTACTTCCCATTACTAATTCAAGTGACACCCTATCATATATGTATGACGGTGAGTGCTATAACTGCGCTTTGCAGCAACTCAATGTCCTCATGATGTTGTGTATTTGTGTGGCCCTTTCCCGGGTGGCCATTAGCAGTATAATCAATCATTACAATTACTATACGCCAATAAAAGTTTTACATATAAGTATAAAACATCTTAGAGTTACACAAGTGTTAAGAGGTAATTAAAACTTGTAATGGGTAACTCTAAAAAAGTAGCCCAGTAGCACTAAATTACTTAGGAGGTAGCCCGATGGATAGTTGTGAGTCTAGTTCAGATTATAGTTATGTGGAGTATGATACAGAGTATAAGTCACTTCAAAAATATCATTCCGAAAATCCTTTTGTCCGTAATCTAATTACAGAACGTTTATACGAATTGCGAATATTGCTCAAACAGCATATAACACGGGAAAAACAGGATCATACGGTATATGCATTGAAACTAGAACATGATTGTTTTTATGTTGGAACCTCCACCCAAATAGATAAGAGGATTAAAAATCACTGTAAAGGGAAGGGGGCTGTTTGGACTCAACTTCATCGTCCGAAGGAATTAGTTCGTAAGCTGCCTCTCAGAGTTTGTGATCTCCCAACGGCCGAGCATGCGGAAAATTTGATGACCATAGAATTTATGCGCCTTTATGGATGGAATCGAGTTCGTGGCGGTTTTTTTGTCAAACTGATGAGAATAGCACTTTACACGCCCTTGAGGCACACGCTGAGCGGTTTAATATTGATTTTTTACCTTCAATTGAGCAGCAGCTACCGGTGTCCAAAAAGGCGAAATGGCGCCAAGTTAATGTTGAGTGCTCCATTGCTTCATATTGTGGAAATGTACTGGGTCGAATGACGTTGGAACAAATACAATCAGTTACAGTAAATGAGTTGTATACTGATTGGCTACAGCGATTGGAGAGACGGTATGGCGAACAGCACGTTAATTATGATGATGCTTGTCAGAAGTTCGAGACTCTCTTACAAAAACGTTTGAAAAATAAATGATTCTTCTTAAACAGAGGATTCTCGATTATTCCCTATATATAGGATGAGAAGGGCATCCCTTGACTACATGGAAAATACAATTTACTTAGTAGTTTTCCATCTTCAATTCATCCATTTTAATGAGCCATTCTTCTAGGTGGTAGAGAGATTTGTTTTTGAAGCTTCTTATGTGGAGGTATCGAATTGATGAAAAAGAGCTTATTTGTATGTAGCTTATTATTAAGCTTGGCAATGCTAACCGCAACTGGTGCAATTGCAGCTTCAAGTCAGAAAGAACTTTCTTTAAATATTAATGGTAGCATGGCTAATGGACAGAATCCCATTGTCATAGACAATGTAACATTAGTTCCAATACGAACAGTTTCCCTTATTCCAAATCTAAAAGTGGACTTGGACAATAAAACCAAGACGGTTACGGTAACCGAATCAGATACGAAAAACAAACTGAAACTAACTGTGGGTAGGAATAGTGTGTATGTCAACGATAAGAAGGTTTATGTCGGGGTAAACCCTATTGTTAAAGAAGGTGCTGTATATGTGCCTTTTCGTTTAATAGGGGAAGCATTAAATGCAAAAGTACTGTGGAATCCTGATACCATTTAGTTCCAAAATGAGTTTTACGCATGGTCTAATTGTTCATAAAAATCGTGAGCTTAGTTTTACTGCAAAAAGTTTTCAATCTGAGCTCCTGAGTTTTTTAATAGGTATATGAATTAGTACACTTTTTGTCTAAAACTTCGGTAGCTTCTTAAGCTATACTGGGATATAAAGTGAGTAATTATTATGTTATTATGTCCAATTGTTAAGCTAGTGGGAAACGATAACTCAATAAAACCAAGAAGGCAGGCGATCATTGTGATCGCCTGCCTTTGTTTAACTAACGGGTAGGATAGTTTAAAAACCTTCTTATATACTCTTTTTAAGGGTGGATCTTTTTCTGATGGGTTCGTTTCTCAGAAATACAAGTTTCTTTGTACGTTCTTGTTTACAAGGTTTTCTCGATTACAATGGATAATTTGTAGTTAGCGTAATTGTTTAACTCTAATAAAAATTGGTTTAACGCTTCATTACTTGGAAACCTACATTCAAGCAGATAGCATCCATCACCGCTTATTTTGTAATTATTTAGGATGTGATCCTCTTTAGAATGAATGAATGAAAGAAATGGTTGATGGTGTGTATCTTTAATATAGATATTTAGAAATGCATACGTAAAACATCCTAATTTTGCGTGATTAACTTTAATGCTGTATCCCTCTATAACTCCAGTATCCTCAAGTTTTTCTACCCGGGCTGCTGCTGCAGGTCCAGTTAGGTGCACTCTTTCCCCTAATTCTTTCATGGTAATTCGACTATTTTGACTCAGCTCTTCAATAATTCGTTTATCTGTTTGATCCAAATCAAACGCATCTCCTTTAAAAATAAAGTAAAAAGACCAATACACTTTATTTAATCTGTGTATTTGAAGGTTGCATCTAGTATAAACTTATCATTGTCAACAAACAATTAAAAAAACAGAAGGAGAATTATATATAAATATGCACATTCAACAAGTTCGAAATGCAACAATCATTGTTCACTATGCAGGTAAAAAGTTCCTAGTCGATCCAGTACTTGCGGACAAAGGTCTGTATGATCCATTCCCGGCGGGGATCAGAGAGGATTTGAGAAATCCTATAATTGATTTGCCAATGTCCGTTTACGACATCATTAAGGATGTCGATGCTGTTATTCTGACTCATTTGCATCTAGATCACTACGATGATATAGCAAAAGCAGTGCTTCCAAAAGGCACTAAAGTTTTTGTACAAAACGAAGAAGATGCTAAACAAGTTGAAAGTGACGGTTTTCAACAAGTAGAAGTACTTGCTGAAGATACGCTTTTTGAAGGTATTCAGTTAATTAAAACAAAAGGCGAGCACGGCAGAGGGAAAGATTTATTAAAAATGATGGGTCAGGTATGTGGTGTTGTCTTCAAACATGCCAACGAGAAGACGTTATACCTAGCCGGAGATACAGTATGGTATGAAGGTGTCGAAAAAGAAATCATTTCCCACACTCCTGAGATTATCGTGTTGAACGCTGGAAATAATAGTTGGCATGATTTGGGCTCACTTATAATGGGCAAAGAAGATGTTTACGAGGTGCATAAGGCGGCTCCTAACGCCAAAATTATCTCAGTCCATATGGAAGCAGTTAATCATTGGACATTATCTAGAAAAGAACTAAAAAGCTTTGGAGAAGAAAAGGGATTCACCTCTAATTTATTAGTTCCCGAAGACGGCGAATCGTACACTTTTTAATGTGCACTGCGAAAGGTTGGAATATGAGTCGCATTGGAGATTGTGTTGTTCAAATAATATGAGACCTTCATATGGGTCTCATTTTATTATGAATTTTTATAACAAATTATTTATTCCTTTAATGCAGAATATTAGCTCACTTGCATATCAAGTATTTACCAAAATCTACAGACAGGAGAATATGCTGTGAACCAAACGAATCCTAAACTGTGGACGAAAAACTTTATTATTCTTTCGTCTGTCAATTTCATTATGACATTAATTTTCTTTTTATTAAACGCGACAATCACTCTTTATGCAATTAATGAATTTGATGCATCAACCGGCCAAGCTGGTATCGTCGCAGGTATTTTTATTATCGGTTCATTATTAGGGCGTTTGTTTACAGGACGTCTTATACATTCTAAAAAAATCTTGATGACCAGCTTGTTTTTATTAATTTTAACAACATTACTTTATTTCGTTCATCTTAATGTTAACTTTCTCATATTAAATCGGCTTTTAAACGGTATCACAGTGGGTATTATATCTACAATTGTGAGTACGGTTGTTGTATTTAGCCTTCCTGCATCACGAAAAGGTGAAGGGATAAGTTATTTTGCAATTAGTACGGCCTTGGCCACAGGAATCGGTCCATTTATTGGTTTAGTTTTGAGCCAAAACTCAAACTTTGAAATGATTTTTTCTTTAAGTCTATTGCTTGGAATTTTTAGCTTAGTAATCGCATTTTTTCTGAAGTTTCCCGCAACGTACAAGACTGAGAAGAACAATAAAAAGGGAATAAAAATCTCTGACTTTGTTGAGCCAAAAGTAATGCCGATAGCAATTATTATTTTTTTCATGACTTTTTGTTTTTCCGGCATAGTTTCATATTTAAATATTTATGCTTTGGAGTTAGGGTTAATAGACACAGCAAGTTTCTTCTTTATGGTATATACTGTTTTTGTCTTAATATCACGACCTTTTACAGGACGAATAATAGACAAAAAAGGAGCTAACATTATCATATATCCGGCTCTTATTATATATGGAGTAGGGATGCTTCTTTTAAGCTCAGTTAACAGTAGCTTTACATTGTTATTGGTAGGAGCATTGGTTGCTCTGGGATTTGGTAATATTTCTTCCATAACTCAAGCCATAGCCATCAATTTAGCTGAACCTCACCGAGTTGGCTTAGCAACTGCGACGTTCTTTATATTCTATGATCTAGGGAACGGATTTGGCCCATCTATTATCGGTTTGATAATTCCAGCTACAGGATATAGTGGTTTGTATGTAATACTCGGATTAATTGTATTAGCTACACTTTTTCTATATTACATGTTGTATGGAAAGAAAGAAGGTAAAATTCAAAATCAAGTGGTAAACTAAAGAGCACTTAAAGAGAGGATCCTGAGAATTTGAACTGTGACCTGTAAGAGATAGATATCTATATAATTATTTTTTCATATCAAAGCGATTGGCATAAGTACGAAATCTTCTTAAAAAATAGAGCGAGGAGAAATTTATGACTGTAGTATTAAAAAGAGTTAATAACGAGAATATTGATGAGATAAAAAAAATCTATGATGATTCGTTTCCTAAAGAAGAGATGGTCCCATATAATAAATTGGTAGAGATAAGCAATGATACCGACCATTTGTTTTATGGAATATATGATGATTACACGCTGGTAGGAATGAATTACCTAATCGTAAAAAACGATATGCTTTACATATTGTATTTGGCAATTAGTAAAGCATATCAAAATAAAGGGTACGGGAAAGCAGTTGTTAATGAGATAATAAATAAATACTCTAACTATCGGATTTGCCTGAATATTGAAGAAGTTAACCCTAAATTTCTTAATAATAATCAAAGAATTAAAAGGAAAAGTTTTTATCAACTCTTAGGTTTTGAGTCTCAGGATTACTTGTTTTCAAATTATGAAGGCGTAACTTTCGAAACAATGTCAATAAATGGGGATGTATCCTATAAAGAAATTCATGCGTTATTCGATTATTTTAAAAAGCTAAGATAGACTGAGAATAACACGGACGGGTAGCAAGAAAAATTATCAAAAGAACGGTATCTAACTGTAAATATGTTGATGGCGTGTGCATATTGGGGTAAAAGCTAATATGCACACTTTACTATATTTTCTTGATGTCATGATGAAGAAAAAAGTCAGATCATTAAACTAACGGGAGCTAGTTGAAATCTGTTCATTGAGAGGAACGTTACATAAATGAAAAACAAAGTTATGAAGATTATTGCTACCACTGCATCTATTTTACTTATTATTGGCGTTTCAAGTGCCTTGAAAAATAATGTTGATTTAAAATCAAAAAAAGAAAATGGAATCTTTGAAAGCAGTCCTGATGCACTCGAAGATACACTAACTTGGGATTTAGCGGGTGATAAAGTGGACCCTGAAAAAGATTATTCTGTGACAGTTGGATATCCACATATTAAACTTAATGCAAAAAATACTGGAGCACACTCTTTTAGGGTCGAAGTAAAGCACAACAGCAAGAATACGGTTATTTTTAATGCAAGTGTTGCAGCAGACGCAACAGTAGAACTTGTAAATAATGATAGTATGCCACTTGTTCCTTCAGGCGCTTATACAGTGACTATTTACGGTGGGACAGGTCTACCAAAAGGACAAGTTCTTCTTACACAGTCAAAAGCGCCATATTGAAGAGGCAGAATTTGTTCCTATCAAAAGTCGAGTTGTCGAGGGACAAGAACATGTCCCATTGAATCGCTATTTTAGCGGCTTTTTTTATTTTATCGGTACAAGTTTTTGTCCCGAGCGAAGGACAAGAACTTGTACCGATTGCCGAAATGGACAAGAGCCTGTTCCGATTACTGATTAGATATACATTTAATAAGTTACTTTAGCTCATTAAGCTAACGGGCAGGTTAGCTTACTAAAAATTCATAATCATATCCTTATAGTTGTCAAGATAAAATAATTATATTATCATCAAATTAGTTATATATCTAATTATAACCGTAAAAATGAAAGTTGAGTTTGGAAATTAAAGATTTAATTCGTTTAATAGTGGTTTTAAAAAATTGCAGTATCCTGTGGAAAGGATTTGTTAGAAATGATGGAGTATTCAACTTCTGCAATTCTAAGAGAAAACAAAGGTAACATTCTTCCTACATTCGCTTACTCTGTATTAGATAATTATATTACTGGAGAAATCGTTGTTGATGAGTCCTCTGCATTAATAGGAACCTCTTCGGGTATATATGTAGTTGTTGGAGACGTGAAAAATGATAACTTCTTAGATCTGCTTATGAACAAATTTAAGAGTAGAAAGGTTACTAACCAAAGATTTACTTTGTTTTCTTTATCTGAAAATTGGGATAACAAAATCAAGGAACTGATTGGTGCTGAGTTGAAACAATTGCAAAGGTATTCTTTTAAATTTAATGAGAGCAATTTTTTGAAATTAAGCAAAACTAATTTACCGGATAAGTTTCAACTAAATAAGACAAATGAGGAAGCGCTTCATGAGAATAGAAGTTTTAACATAACATATATCATTAAGTATTGGGGAACGGTAGAAAATTTTATTCAGAAAGGATTCGGTTTCTCTGTAACTCAAAACAATGTGCATGCAGGAGAATGTGTTTCAATATTCACGTCATTAGGATTTGCAGAGATAGATATAATTACTAATGATCATTTTAGAGGTAGAGGTGTGGCTCAATGCACATCAGAAGCATTTATATTGGAGTGTTTAAATCGAACGTTAACCCCAAAATGGGATTGTGACATTCATAATCGTGCCTCTATCAATTTGGCTAGGAAAATGAGTTTTGGAAATCCAGAGAGATACTCGGTTTTCGTTAGGAAATAAGACTATATTAAACTATACCAGCTAATAGCTTGTCAACATTTCCAGCAAAACAATTTAGAAACCTTATGGTATAGTGAAAAATAAGCATGCCCAACAACCCTCCAATTCGAGTTGTATTGGAAGGTTATACCATTAACTTTTTGTTATGTCGGACGGAATGATTTCTTACTTTTTAAAATGGCATACAGCCAATGAACCAGCTTATTTGCACATGCCACTAGAGCAACTTTGTGAGGCTTTCCTTCGGCTCTTTTGCGGTCGTAAAAATCTTTAATCCGAGTGTTGCGAGAACGGATCAACCCACACTGCACGGCCATAACTAGGACATATCGAAGCTGCCGGGAACCGCGTTTGGTGATTCGATTTCGAGTTGCTGTGAACTTACCTGAAGCAAAAACACTGGGGTCAATGCCAGCAAACGCGACCAGTTTCTTTGGATGATCAAATCGGTCGACTTCTCCAATTTTCGATAAAATTGTTGCAGCAATTTTATGGCCAATACCGGGAATAGTCTGGATTAAATCATACTCTTCAATCTCTTTAGCCAGGGCATCTATGTTCTGTTCTAACTCAGCAAGATGCTCCTGGTACTGAAGAATACGGGCGATCAGGATCTTTAGATTAATCAAGTGGCTTGAGTACATCGTTTGCTGAAAGGGATTTTGTTTTGCTGCATCGAGCAATCGTTGGACTCGTTTGTTAATCCAATTTTCTGAACGACCTCGTTTTGAAGAAAGTAGAAGGCTGATCTTGGACACCTTTATATGCAGGGAAAACCTGATCCAAGACAGCTTGGAACTGCAGCTTTGTTTGCACACACATCTTTGAAAATGCCTCATATTACCGAGTCAGATAGCGCAGATTAAGCAGCTGCACACCCCTTTTTTTGTAAGGTTCGAATTCTTCCCTATAGTAAAGATCGCCCAAAAGATAAGCATCCGCGGCATCCGTTTTAACTTTCCGAAGATTGGATTTTCTAAGCCGATTTGAAATGAGCAGATGGATAACAATGAATAAATAGTGATGCTCCTCCAAGAACTGAACGACGGGGCTTTGGGAGTGCCCGGTTGCTTCGAGAATCAACGTAGGACGATATCCAGATACATGCTCGACGTCTCGAATAGCTTGAAGCAATTTCTCAAGTCCTTCACACGTATGTTCGAAATGAAAGGTCCCTCTGTATGGTTTTCCACGATCTAAAAAGGCCTGTCCGTGGCTTTCTTCTTTAGAAATGTCTAGCCCAATAACGGGGTTCATCTGATCTCTCCTTCATGTAAATTTACCGGGGATCTAAAGTCCCAACCAGCCTCAATCATGGTCATGACAAATAGGGGTGAACATTATAGCGCTCGGGATCAAGTCCCACGGGCAGGATAATTAAAGGAAATACCCAGAGTTTAACGAATAATAAAAATAAGTTTACAGAGGGGGAAATGGTCATGCCAGACCTAATAAAGCATGTACTCGAAGACATGAACAAGCAGCTCGATCGAATTATAAAGAGCATAAACCCGCTTGATGATGATTTGATTTGGAAGAAAATGAAGGATTCCATGAACAGCATCGGTAATCTTTGCTTGCATTTAGCAGGTAACGAATATCAGAACCTCATAAGTGCAATCGGAAACAAACCATTCATTCGGGAACGTACTCGAGAATTTAATTCTGAAGGTGGCATATCAAAAGATGAGTTGATTAGCGTTCTTATGAGGACACGATCCGAATCGGTAAGTATATTATCAGTTTTGTCTGATGAGGATTTAAAAAGAGAAGTTACAATCCGCTATGACCACGAGGATTGGAACAGAATGCTTCGGGTTAGCGCTTCAGAGGATGAAACCTATGAAGCGAGAGAAATTAGCCAGCTTCTTGTTCAGGTTGCGGCACACTACGGATATCATGCAGGGCAAATTGTGATACTCTCCAAAATACTGAAAGATGCGAATGAACACATTACAGGCCAGTATCATTGATGATTCATTCTACAGGAATTCTAACGGGAAACGATAGTTGAGGAGCTTCCTTTGCGGTAGTTCCTTATTCTTTTGTTAACTTAACGGGCAGGATAGTTTGGTGGCTGCCTTAAATAGATGGAGTAACAAACTTCTTTGAAATTCGCATTAATCGAAATCATGAAGATTCCATTATAGGTTCAACAATAGGAGGTTTTCAAAAATGCTTGAGACAGAATTAACACGTACCCTCAAAATTCAATACCCGATCTTCCTAGCGCCGATGGCAGGTGGACCTACGACTCCTGAATTGGTAGCAGCAATTTCAAACGCCGGGGGTCTAGGCAACTTAGGTGCCGGATACTTAACACCAGAACAACTCCGAAGCATGATACGAGAGATCAAACAACTAACGGATCAGCCGTTTGGAGTCAACTTGTTTGTACCTGAGCAACGAATAGAATCGGAAGAAACGATCGGACAAATGGCAGATCACCTCAATATTTATCGCGTCGAACTTGGCATTGTACAAAATCCAGCGATCCAGAAATATTCGGAGTCGTTTGAAGAGCAGGTGCAAGTATTACTGGATGAAGAAATCCCGGTGTTTAGTTTTACCTTTGGCATACCACCGCAAGATGTGATCCAAACGATGAAGCAGCGTGGAACAATTGTAATTGGTACAGCAACAACAATTGAAGAAGCCAAACAATTGGAAGCGGCTGGTGTAGACGCAATTGTAGCCCAGGGAAGTGAAGCTGGGGGACATCGCGGCACATTCTTGAAGAGCGTTTCCGACACTCAGATAGGCACCATGGCTCTTGTTCCGCAGATCGTGGATCATGTAACAATTCCAGTCATCGCATCGGGAGGCATCATGGATGGAAGGGGGCTTATAGCAAGCCTCGCATTAGGAGCCGCCGCCGTACAAATGGGAACTGCCTTTCTGGCGTGTCCCGAAAGCGGTGCTCATACAACGTACAAACAGAAGATTCTTTCAGAAAATGAGGATTGCACCGAAATTACTCGCGTGTACTCTGGCAAAGCCGCACGAGGTATTCGAACAGAATTTATGAATGACATGCATCGGTATCCCGGAAAAATTCCTGCCTACCCAATTCAAAACGCAATGACGAGGGACATTCGCCAGGCAGCTGCAAAAGCGAATAACCCTGAGTACATGTCACTCTGGGCGGGCCAAGGTCTTCGGTTAGCCACTGATCGCTCTGCCGCTGCAACTGTCAAACAGACGATCGATCAAGCAAATGTGCTTGTCAAACTAATCTTTAATCTTCGAAGAGTCGGAGACTAATACAATTAACTGGACATTACGCTAACGGGAAACGTTAGTGGAATAACCAGGGAGCAGATTGCCGTTGCAGCTGTTCCCTAGTTTTCATTGAAGTAACGGGCAGGATAGTTGAATATTAATTCCAGTGAACCGTATCATATGTAAATGAGATTTTTAAATATTGCGAAAAAAATGTATTGCGAGGTTTTTATATGGAGAAAATACATAATATTTTTAGTATCCTTATTGGTGAATTTAGAAATGATACACTTAATCAAAATTTGACATTTGTGGTTGTGATTGCTGCGGGTTTATTAACAATCAGTGCTCTTGTTACAATTTTTATTTCATTGAACAAGCAGCATATAATTCAAAAATGCAAAGAACTTACATGGGATATAGAAGATATTATTAACGGAAATGGAAAAGATTACAATAAGTATGAGTTAAAAAGTAAATTCACTTTATCCTGAATTTCGAAAGCCCGTAACAGTAATGAATCGAGAGACTCAGCGTTCGAAAAACCTGTAAGAATCAGGGATAATTTACAGGGGGAATATTCAAAAATTGATTTCCAGCATACAACTTCCCCCACCCAGAAGACCGGGCATCTGAATTTCCATGTTAGATTTTAGAAGTCTTCATTCTAGCTGGGCAATGCGGAATTCCATCCGTTTCCAGCTGTGGCGGTTTGTGAATATCTTCGCCAGTTTGAGGACGGTGGTTCGACTGTGACTCACCAGCGTTGCTGCACAGTGGAAGAATTCCAGACGAAACCTTGCATTGGTATAGCCCCTATGAACCGGTTCGCAGAGGTTATAGGCCAGCAATTTGACGAGCAGGTCGATTTCATTCGCTTCAAAAGAGCCGGTGGCGATTTTGTCGATGGAAAATCCGCGTTTGGCTTCCTTGATGTAGTTCTCCATACAACAGCGTTGGTTATAAAAGCGCCACAAATCGATGGATTCCCAATCCAGGTTCGTGACGATGGCCTCGTACTCCCAGTCGGTATCCAGCAGGAGACAAGCTTGGTCATCATCAACGACTTTTGCCTTGCGGATCACGGCGACCCGCCGAGGCTTTTTCCAAGACGTGGCTTGGTACCCAAGAGCGATGCCTTCAATGATCCAGTCTTCGTCCACGTAACGTTTCCAGTACCGGCAAGCGGCCACTTCTGTTGCCAAACGCTTTGTCCATTTCATTTTGCCCACGTATCCAATCTTCCGCCCCTCCCACATGGAATAGAAGTCTTCGCCGCCAAAACCTTTGTCAAACCGGGAATAGAGAACCTGATGCTGACCGAAGAGGTTAAAGGTCTCTTCCAGAAAAGGGACAGCCTCGGTGGAGGAGTGAACATTTCCTGAGCGGAGCACGGCATTCAGGCAAAGGCGGGACTGTCCCTCAAAAGCGAGCAAGGAGTGGTAGCTTTTTCGCCCCGGTTTATGGGCATTCACGCCTTTTGCTGCTTTGGCCTGATGGCCATAGACCGTCTCCACCGTCGAATCCAAATCAAGAATGAGCTTGGAAGGCAGACAAGGCCGGATCACTTCGAGGTTCACTTGCCGGAGTTCCATTCGAACATGGGGATTGGTTTTCCCCAGCCGATCCAGTTCTTTGTAGAGAAGGGAGTGGTGTGGACAGCGTCCTCCAAGAAACCGCTGAAGGAGAGAGTCCTTTTGCCATCGGCGAAAGTGAAAAAGACGCTCACAGCCGAGAACCCAGCCGACAATGAGATATAGCAGAATGCGATGCACGGAAAACAAGGCATTGTGTGCTTTGCCTCCGGCTAAGATTTGCAGCACCTGGCTCAGTTTAATTTTTTCGAGATAATCGAGGAAGATCTTGCTTCCTCCGATGCTTGTGGACTGATCCAGTGAAAATTCGGTCTTGATTTTATGGATGGGTGTGGTAGACTTCACCTAAAAGGTGCTCCTCTCTTTGGGTGATTTTGTTCTCGCAAACACCATTCTACCAAAGATTTGAGCCCTTTTTTTTGTTTTTTAATAGAAGGTTACTTTCGAAATTTAGGTTAATGTTTCCTATATTGTATGCGGAAGCCCCTTAGGAGTAAAAAAACGCTATGCCGGCCACATCCAAAGGCTTAGCGTATATTTTCGTTAAAATGTTGGCGGGACCCCAGGAAGCGCTTGAGTAGGGCCGTGTTTATCCGCAGTACAAGCATTGAAAATAATAGTGCAAAGGATCAGGTCGCTGCTGCGGTCTGATCCTTTTTTGCTTGACCTTAGTCTAGGTAATGAACTAGACGGAAGACTGTGTGGGGAAATAATCCATCATGTTATACTGAGAGGGCACTTCCAGCCTATACCAATTTCATTGAAGGAGAATTTTCTAATGCGTAAAAAAAGAGTTACAAAAGTGCTCGCTGTAACGCTAAGCACGTCTCTAGCTGTGACTTACTTGATTGCTTTGGTCGGAGGGCATAGTGTTAGTGCGGAACAGCCCCCTCTTAAGGGGCAAACAATCACAGCGATTCAACCTGCAGCTGTTCCTGCTGCTCCAAGCGGTCCGGTTGACCCCAAAGAAGTGGAGGCCTTCGCGGACAATTACTTTGGGGAAAGCTTGAAGAAGTTCAATGTCCCGGGTGCCATGTTCGTCGTCGTTCAGGACGGACAAGTAGTTTTATCCAAAGGATACGGGTATGCAAACAAAGAAAGCAAAACCCCAGTTGATTCCAATACCGTTTTTCGCATCGGTTCCATTTCTAAGACGTTTACGGCTGCGGCTGTGCTGCAGCTTGCTGACCAAGGGAAGATCAAGCTGGATCAGGACATCCAATCCTATCTCGGAGGTATCACAATACCCAATTCGACAGGTAAACCGCTAACTATGGAAAATATGCTGACCCACATGACTGGGTTCGATTTCCCATATGAAAAAGATGATGACGCCTCGCCCGATCTTCTTAATCAAGAGACTTCTCTTCGAGATTTCTTAATTGATCGAATGCCAACCATCGTCCGGACGCCGGGGGAAGCCTACCAGTATGACGATTATGCTTTTGCTTTGGCGGGATATGCCGTGGAACAAGTTACCGGGCTCCCTTTTCATGAATACATGGATAAAAACATCTTTCAGCCGCTCGGCATGAATTCTTCCCATGATCTTGTAACCCCAGAGCTTAAAGCCCGAATGGCTACAGCTTACGATCCGCAAGGCACGCCATATCCGGAGTATGGCATTTATCCTACGGACATGCCTCAGGGCGGAATGTTGTCCACCGGAAGCGATATGGCTAAATTCATGGTCATGCTTCTGCAAAAAGGAAAGGCCGGAGATCGGCAAATGTTAAGCGAACAAAGTGTTCAGCGAATGAGCAAGTTTTCCGTTTTCGCTCATCCGGCCATACCTATTACAAGCTATGGATTTGAAAGCATTTTCAATGAACTGTCGAATGGTCAGTATGTCGTCGGCAAAGGCGGGAACATCCCCGGATATGCCTCATGGATATGGCTACTGCCTGAGCGCAAAACGGGATTGTTCGTCATTTATAATAATGATTCCGAATTGCGCTCGGATTTGTATGCTGCCTTTATGAACCATTATTATCCGAAGAGCACCGAGACGCCTGAATCGGTATCACCTCTGACAGAACAGCAAGCCGCGCGTTACGTCGGATTATACAGAGACCTGCATACCCCGGCATTTGTGACTAGAATTACGTACAATAACGGACAACTTGTAGCGGAAGACAAATACAAATTGAGGAATGGCAAGACTACTTTGAAAAAGATAGATCCCTTGTTGTTTATGGATGACCACGGGAAGAAAATAGCATTTCTTGAACAAAAGGATGGCGGTATTGCTTATATGTACAGACCTACCAAATCACCGTTAGCCTATTCGCCCAAAATGCAGGAAAAAGCGCTGTTTTCCGATGTCTCGAAAGAAAGCCCCTACCAACCGTCTATTGAAAAGCTCCATTCGCTGGATATCATCAATGGAAGAGATGGGCGCAGCTTTGACCCCAAGGCACCCATGACCCGGGCGGAATTCATCACAATGCTGCTGCATGCTGTCGGCTATCCGCCCTCCAAATCGAAATCCGGTTACACGGATATCGAACACCATTTTGCGGTCAAAGAGATACAGGCGGCGGTCGAGCATCATTGGTTGGGGGAGGAGCCCGGAGGCCGATTTGAACCGGATCGCACGATAACTCGGGAAGAAATGGCCGTCATCTTAACGCGCATTCCTCTTCCATGGCCGCTTGGCGATGAGGTGCGATTGGCAGGGCAAACCGATGAATCGGCTATCAAGGCCGTAAGCAAGCTTGTTGCTGCCGGAGTTACGGATCCAGTCACAATAACCAATTCTGACGGTTCAGTCGATTTCCGCTCCAAAGCACCTTTGCTTCGCCAAGAAGCCTCCTTTTTCATTGACAAGGCTCTATTTGTTCCTTAATCTCTTATCGGCCGTTACAGCCGCATTCGCACCGTGACAGAAACTCCAATCATGACTAACTTGTTGTTTGCTTCCAGTTTCATCTTTCACTACCATCCTTTCTTCATTTGACGGATTGTAATATGAAGTGGACACCTGCTGGAAATCAATAAAAAAATGGCCCATGACCTGATTCGTGTAGAATGAAAGTTCCAACACCAGCATTCACACAAGGAGAATCAGTCCATGAGTTATTCACATCTTAGCCTAATCGAACGCAGCAAGCTAGAAATCCTGCATCAGCTGTCAGAAGAAAATAAAGTTGTAGACTAGAAAAAGACTGACGGTTCTTCCTTAAGCTAACGGGCAGAATAGTTGAATAAAATGTGGAAATATACTAATAGATTTCGTAATGACCTGATCGATGTGACGGCTACCGCAGAGCAAAGTATAAGGACAGCTACCGCGCAGGGCACGAAAGCAGTATTTTTTTGTATGAAGCAGCCACCAAAGTATTAAAGGCAGCGCAGATCGGCGGCAGGCTCCCGAACATCGCCGCCCTGCAAGCGGAATACAAAAGGCTTCAAGAGGAAAAGCTGTATACCGACTATGGGAAACTGAAAAAGCAGGTAAAGGAATACGACGTTATCAAGCGGAACATTGATGGGATTTTGCGACAGCCAAGAGAAGCCGAACGGCAAAAGGAAACTGAACGATAAGCACAAAAAAAGAACGGGGCGCGGCGGTCATTCATAGACCAACCGCACCCCGTTTTTACTATGGGTGTGTCACGCAGCAGAACGATGATTTTGAGGGAAAAGGTATAAAACCCTTGCTCCTCTCAAAACGCGTCCGGAAACCAGCACTATACAAGGGCCTATGCGCCCCTATTGCGTAACATCCCGCTGTTTCTGCTTGCGCTCGGCGGTTGTTGATACTGAATTTCTTTCAAAATATCTCTCGTTGAATAAAAAAATTCTGATATACTGTTGATAATTGAGGTACTGTGTTGTACGATGTATATGCAGGAGGTAGGTGTGAAAGGCGGAACAGATATGACGAATATATGAAAAACAAACCAGTTAACAGAGTATTTTAAGGAAAAGAATTAATTTCCGGGATGCGAAAAAAAGAGGAATTTACCGCTTGTTAGGACAGAATGGCGTTGGTAAAACAACAATTATGAAGATGATTACAAACTTACAATATTAATAGAGAAGAGGAATTTCTTATGAAAATACGTAGTCAAATTACATTTGCAAGTCTGGCCCTTTTAATAACTGGAAGTTCCCTGCTATACACATTGCCAACCTCAATTGTAAAAGCAGAGCCCACTCAAAATGTATCTAGTTCGTTACAAACAACCACTCAACGAGATCATAATTCCGTCAAGCAAGCAATGCGGGATACATTGCAACTTGGATTCCCGGGGATACTTGCTAAAACTTCTGAGGGTGGAAAAACGTGGGGTTATGCCGCTGGGATAGCGAATCTGAGCACCAAGAAACCAATGGAAACAGATTTTCGATTTCGCATTGGCAGCGTGACGAAGACGTTCACCGCAACGGTTGTACTTCAATTAGCTGGAGAGAACCGCTTAAATCTAGACGACTCCATCGAAAAATGGTTGCCTGGTGTCATTCAAGGAAACGGATATAATGCTAAACAGATTACCATCCGGCAGATATTGAACCATACAAGTGGTATCGCTGAATACTCAAGGTCAAAAGACGCTGATTTTATGGATACAAAAAAATCGTATACGGCTGATGAAATAGTGAAGATGGGGATTTCTCTGCCCCCAGACTTTGTCCCAGGAAAGAGCTGGTCTTATTCAAACACGGGATACGTATTACTGGGTATTCTTATTGAAAAAGTAACCGGAAACAGCTACGCGGAAGAGATTGAAAAACGGATTATTGAACCGCTTGAATTGTCGGATACATTCCTACCTGGCAATTCAAGCGTTATTCCAGGCACCAAGCATGCTCGGGGATATTCCCAACCAGACGAAGCAAGTGAGATAAAAGACGTTACTTATTATAATCCAAGTGCAGGTAGCTCGGCTGGAGATATGATTTCTACTGCTGACGACTTAAATAAGTTCTTCTCTTCCTTGCTCGGTGGCAAATTACTGAAGGAACCGCAACTAAAACAAATGCTTACTACAGTTCCTGTAGGAAGATCAGGAATCGATGGATATGGTCTTGGAATCTCTGAATTTAAGCTTCCAAACGGTGTCTCGGTATGGGGGCACATAGGTGGCATTCTAGGGTTTTCTACTTTTGCAGGAGGTACACTTGGAGGCAAGCATACGTTGGTCGTCAGTTTGAACAGTTTGGGTAGAGATAACAGTCCTAATCCTTTTAAAAATATTTTACTTGCTGAATTTAGCAAATAGGAAAAAAGGAAAATACGGATAAATTTTGTCATAGTTTTTATAGTTAAAAATATACCTTTCTAGTTCAAAAGCCTCTGCGTTCGGCGGTTGTTGGTACTGAATTTACTATTGATAAATATAGTACTGTGTTGTACGATATATATGCAGGAGGTACAATACATGAATGTAGAAGATTGGAAATCACAAATTAAGCGAGGAACACTCGATTTCTGTATTCTATTGCTAATAAAGCAACGACCATATTATGGGTATGAAATCATAAGTAAGTTAGAGCGGTATCCTATTGTTGCTGCAAAAGAAAATACAATTTATCCACTGCTTAGAAGATTATTGAAAGAAGAATATATTTCTTCATCTTGGCAAGAAAGTACAGAGGGCTTGCCACCGAGAAAATATTATACCCTTACAGAAAAAGGAAACGAATACTTAAAAGCGATGTCCTTAGAATGGGATAATTTATTAACAGCTATATCAGAAATTAAAGGAGAGTTAGATTATGGATAAAATTATGAATGACTATCTTGTAAAAATTGAAAAGTATTTGAAATCTATGTCCGATTCCGAGCGTATTGACATTGTAAAAGAAATCAAAAGCGTAATGCTTGAATTGCAAAATAATGGTGTATCTTCTGAGCAAATCATCGAACGGTTAGGAAACCCAAAAGAATTAGCGACAGCATACTTAGGTGAAGCTATTTCAAAGAACAGTAAATTTAGTTGGCGTAAATTCGGCGCAATATTTGCATTTTGTAGCAGCTTTGCAGGCGTCAGCGGTATGTTACTTTTGCCGTTCATCAGTACTCTTTCCATTGCTTTAATGATTGGTGGAGTTATTACGCTGATAGGCGGAATTGTTAAATTTTTCGGGTATCTTATGGGATATGATATTGCCGGAATAACAATCGAAATGGGAGCATTTACACCAAGCCCAATGCAGTTCTTGCCAATTTCTATTGTGATTGGTGTGTTAATGTTTTGGCTCGGGAAAGTCTTATGGAAGCTTACTATTAAATATATACACGCAATTAGTCAGAAAAAGAAAACAGTGTAATAATATAAAGAACGGGGCGCGGCGGTCATTCATAGACCAACCGTACCCCGTTTTTACTATGGGTGTGTCACGCAGTAAAGCCCTTACCCCTCTCAAAACGAGAGCGGAAACCTGCGCTATACAGGGGCTTATGCACCCCTATCGCTTAACAATGCCCGTTGTTGTCCTTGAGGCAACCGGACATTACCATCGAAATCTGGTAGGGTATCTTAAACGCAGTGGATGGATTCATTACATCGTCAACCCCCTGCAAGCGAAACGATCGAAAGGCACACAGCTTCGTAAGGTGAAAACAGATGCAGCAGATGCTTGGCATTTGGCTGAGATGAATTACCGAGGGGACGTTAAAGCACACCGTAGCCATCGGAGTTCACGACTGGAGATGAGCCGGGTTACCGGGTCGTGCGGCTATCACAATTGGGCAAAAGAGCATTTCAAAATGGAGATTAGCTTTGTGTTTATGTATATTTAGTGGTCAAACTGTACTCTGTACATTGTACAGTTGATAAGACGACTCCTTGAACAGAAAAGTTGCGAATCGACGAGCAAAAGTTCTCTTTGGTCGCTCAAACATTTGGCTGTATTGTATACTGGATTCCGTATAGCGCATAACACGAAGTTGCCAGTTCTAAGAATTGTGGATCTTCTTCTGTTTCTGAAAGGAATTAGGCTTCGTTGAATTATCGGGGAACGATAGCACAAAGAAGAACACAGGCTGCCATAATATCGGCAGCCTGTTGAGCTATACCAGCTAATAGCTTGTCAAGATTACCAGTAAAGTGATTCTAAATCATGTGGTATAGTTAAAATGAGCATGCCAAATAACCCTCCAATTTCCGTTGTGTCTTGGAAGGTTATGCCAATAATAATCTTTTAAATTGGACGAAATTCCTTTTTGTTTTTCAAGATTGCATAGAGCCAATGGACGAGCTTATTTGCACATGCGATTAGAGCTACTTTATGTGGTTTTCCTTCTGCTCTCTTGCGATCATAGAACGCTTTGATTCGCATATTTCGGGAGCGTATAAGCCCACACTGGACAGCCATTACCAGTGCGTAACGCAACTGCCTGGAACCACGTTTCGTGATTCGATTTCGAGTTGCTGTAAATTTACCGGAAGCAAAGACACTCGGGTCAATGCCTGCAAAAGCCACTAACTTTTTAGGATGATCAAATCGGTCGACTTCTCCAATTTCAGATAAAATTGTTGCAGCAATTTTATGCCCAATACCGGGAATCGACTGAATTAATTCATACTCTTCAATTTCTTCAGCCAGAGCATCTATGTTCTGTTCCAGTTCAGCAAGATGCTCTTGGTACTGAAGAATAAGGGTAATAAGAACTTTCAAATTGATTAAGTGGCTTGCATACATGGTTTGCTGAAATGGGTTTTGCTTTGCCGCGTCTAGCAGTCGCTGAACCCGTTGGTTAATCCAGCCCTCTGAACGCCCCCGTTTCGAAGAAAGTAGTTCTTTCATCTTAGCTTTGAGTGTAATTTCATCCGTCTGCAAAACTGAATATGAGGTTGGAAATTTACTTAAAAACCGTAGTGAAATACGGGAATACATAGCTCCAAAGACGCCTTTGCTGGGAAAACCTGATCTAAAACGGCTTGGAATTGCAGCTTCGTCTGTACACACATCTTTGAAAGGGACTCATACTGTCTTGTAAGATAGCGCAGATTGAGAAGTTGCACACCTCTTTTCTTAAAAGGTTCAAACTCTTCCTTGTAGTACAACTCTCCCAATAGGTAAGCGTCCGCAGCATCCGTCTTTACTTTACGAAGTTGAGACTTTCTAAGCCGATTTGAGATGAGCGGATTAATGACAATGTAAATGTAGTGATGTTCTTCTAGGAACTGAACAACGGGACTTTGGTAATGGCCGGTTGCTTCTAGAATAAGTAGAGGACGTAGTCTGGATGCAGTCTCAACATCCTTCAAAACTTGATGTAAATTTGCTAGGCCATCACGAGTGTGCTCGAAGTGGAATGTCCCTCTGAAGGGCTTTTCGCGCGCTAAAAAGGCTTGTCCATGACTTTCTTCTTTTGAAATATCTAGACCGACAACTGGATTCATTTCATCTCTCCCTGTAAGTTTAGATTCCCCGGCATCCCTAAGGTTCTTCTTGTCGCTCCATAGCATCGCTTGTTATACGGGATCTTACGTCCCAACCAGCCTCAATCATGGTCATGACAAGTAGGGCGAACACTATAGCGCTCGGGATCAAGTCCCACGGGCAGGTACGTTCGACCAGGCTACCTTAATCCTCTATGCAAATGAAAAAAGGATCAACCAGAAAGAACTGGTTGATCTCATAATACGAACGGGCAGTTTAACGCAACAATATTCTGGAGCAGTAGCCTTAGATTCAGGTTATTTAACGACCCCGATTTGCAAAGGCCTTCAAGATCGAAACATTCGCAGTATGTGTGTCCGCAACAGTAAGAATTGCCCTACCGAACTACGGATGGACGGAGCACCTTAGAATTAGCAAAAGAAACCCGAAGTCTCATAAAAGACGTGGGTTTCTCGTCAATCTGAGCAGCCTTTAGGACTACTTTTTATTTCCCAATATTAAACCAACCGGGCATTGCTTGAATTACATTCCAAAGTTTTTCTGGAATATTAAGCTGGTTGAGTTTCGAAACGTTCAACTCAGAATCTACCTCGGCTTCACGTCCATTTGCGACCTTTTCAACCCAGTTAGGATCCATAATTAACGCATGCCCAATGGCGACTAGCGGCAATCCTAATTCCGCAGCTTGAAGAGCATCATCCGGTGTTAGTATGGAACCAGCAGCCATCACAGGTATCTTACCGTTTGCTCTTTCAAGAATTAATTCAAGCCGTGTTTTTTCATCTTGACTATCTACTGGCTTTGAAGACACATTATCTAATGAAGCATGAATATAATCTAAATCCTGTTCAACAAGGAAATCAATTAATTCATACGTGTCTTTCATACGTAATCCGTCCACTTTGTGGGATTCTTCAGGGGAAAGCCGGAAACCAATCATAAATGGTTTTGCAGCATGTTTTTCAATGACATTTTTGATTTCGTTAATAATCGCCAATGGAAAACGCAAGCGATTTTCAAGTGATCCTCCCCATTGGTCCGTCCGTTGATTCGTTGCTGGCGACCAGAAGTTTTGAATTAAAAATCCATGTGCCCCATGAATTTCGACGCCATCAAATCCGGCTTCAATCGCTCGTCTTGTTGTATCTCCAAAAGCACGTACAATCGACAAAATCTCCTCATGTGATAGTTCTCTTGTTTCTGGAGTTGAACCTAAATTAGTAATTTCGGGTTGCAATGCACTCGCACTAACTGCATCCAAATCGGGCAAAGCTTTATTGCCAGCATGAAAAATCTGTAGGATCGCTGGAGAGCCTCCACTTTTCGCTGCTTCAGCTAATTTTCGTAAACTTGGAGTAAATTCATCATTGTACCCAGCGAATTCATTCGTAAAACCCTGCCCATTAGGTGTAACATGAGTACACCCTGTAATGACGAGTCCTACTCCATTCACTCTTTGTTTGTAATACTTTACTTCGTCATCCGAAATGGTAAGATCGTCATTGCTTGACCAGGTGGTCATAGGTGCCATAACGATACTATTCTTCATTGTTATTCCACTTCTGAATGTGAAGGATTCAAATAACCTACTGTATTTTTGATTCATTTCCTTAACCTCGCTATCATATTTTATTTTCTGTTTCAGTGTAATTGGTTACTGTTACAGTAGGTCAAGGATTTATTTTTATATGATTACATATAGAATTGTTGTGCTTTCATTCTCTTTATGATATATATTTAGTTACAGTAACTGTAACTAAAGGTGGGACAAGTAGATGTTGTATTCAATGACATACGTAGTGGAGAATTTAAATGTATCTGCAAAGACACTTAGGTTTTATGAAGAGCAGGGGATATTACCAAATATATCTCGTGATGAAAAAGGCCGTAGAGTTTATAACCAACAACAAATAGATTGGATTTCTTTTATTCGTTGTCTCAAAGAGACAGGAATGCCTCTTTCAAAAATCAAGGATTACAAGGAACTTTATGAATTGGGAAATAGCACCTTTTTGCAAAGAGAGGAGATGTTGATACAGCATAAATTGGAACTTCAGAAGAAAATTGACGAAAGTTTTAAACACATGGAAGAAATAAACTATAAACTAGCCATGTATGAACTTCAGAAAGAAGAGGTTATGAAAAACCCTAACTATAACTTTAAATGTCACGGTCACGGCCTGGAGATTAAGACGGTGAATTAATGTAATGTACTTGCGCTAACGGGAAACTTTAGTTAAATAGCCTCAGTCTAAAACCTCTTATTTGAAGCAAACTATCATTAATTTATCTTAAATCTATGCTCAACTACGCGGAGAACGACGGAGAGAACTATATCGCCGATTCTTTTAGCCTGTGTTAGCGGCGGAATCACATTTAAATATCTGCCGCTATTCAACTATTGGGCATGATAGCTTAATAAAATCATGGCTTTACACAAGCTCATTCAGCAAATGAGTAACTGTGTGAAACGCACGCTAAGAAAAGCGATATCCTTTTGAGCTGATATCCTGGATGCGGTCAATGACCTTGGATACTCTGGAAAAAAGGCTGCATGCCTGATTAGCTGCAAACATGCCATATGGCTTTAAAAATTCACGCAGAGTAAAATCAAACGCTAAGTGACTTGATTGTATTCATTTTATTATTTCCAGTTTGCCGAACAATCACTAAAATGTATAATGATTATTCGAGGTGATGACGGTGGCAAGATCCAAAGAGTTCGAAGTTAATGAAGTATTAGATAAAGCAATGCATCTGTTCTGGACACAAGGATATGAGAAAACTTCGATGCAAGACTTGGTTGAGTCTATGGGTATTCATCGAAAAAGTATATATGATACCTTTGGTGATAAGCATGCCTTGTTTATGAAAGCTCTGGAACGATATGAAACGAAGCAGACCAGCAAAATGAAATACCTTATTGAAAAACAAAAATCAACCAAACAAGTAATCCGTGAGATGTTTATGTCGACTGTAAGACACGAAGGAGAACCACTAGGGTGTTTTATCGTAAATTCAGGCGTGGAACTGGGTGTATTGGATTCCGAAGTTTCATCCTTGGTTAGCGAGAGCTATACCCGAACGGAGGAATTCTTGACCAGCCTTATTCTGGAAGGGCAACAAACTGGTGAGATCAAGCTTGATCTTGACCCGGTAGTTATTTCTCATTATTTAATGAATGCGTGGTTAGGGCTGCGTACTTTGGTTAAGACCTCAACAGATCAACAAAAATTAATGAATATTATTGATATGACACTATCTGTTTTAGAATAAAATGGATTACAACAACTCACCTTAATAAGGACTGGCTGTTTTCATGATACAAGTTCTTACCCATCTAATTGAACAAAGAACTTGTATCACTTCAAGAAAGCCAAGAGACGTTGTTCTCAAATTAAAAGAATAGTGATAAAAATAATTCTTTACTGTTCGTTCTAGAAATGATATCATGACAGCAAGTTAGATCTAACAGTTTTTTTTGCACAATAGAGAACGATCGTTCTAAATAAGTTTCATGATCTTATACACATTAATCTGCAGGATATGAAGGAGAGAATATGGTGAAATACACAGTGATTACAGGAGCAAGTTCCGGAATTGGATATGAAACGGCATTGGCATTTGCAGCACGAGGCAAGAACTTGATTTTGGTAGCGAGAAGATTGGATAAATTGGAAGAGCTTAAATCCACTATTCAGGGTATTGATCCTAAAATAAATGTTATCGTTCATACAAGTGACCTGTCTGTTACAGCAGAAGCGTACGCACTGTATAAAGATTTGAAGGAATATCAAATCGAGACTTGGATTAATAATGCTGGGCTCGGAGACAGCTCCTTCATTTCTGATCAGAATTTGGATAAAGTGGAGACTATGTTGCGTGTTAACGTCGAATCCTTGACCATCCTTTCTACATTGTATGTGCGAGATTATGCAGATGTCGAAGGCACTCAATTAATTAACGTATCTTCAGCGCTTGGATATGCAATCGCTGTTGGAAGTGTTGCTTATTCTGCATCGAAATACTACGTTAGTGCCTTCACGGAAGGGCTTGCTAAAGAACTGGAACTGAAAGGTGCAAAACTAAAAGCGAAGATCCTGGCACCAGCGATAACGGAAACGGAATTTGTGAAAAAATCAATAGATACTGAAGATTTTGATTACAAGGCAAATATGCCCAAGTACCATACAGCTAAAGAAATGGCGGGCTTCATGATCGATCTGTATGATCGTAACGAGGTGGTAGTAGGGATTGTAGATCAGAACTATGATTTCCATCTGAGAGGTTCAATCTACCCAATCATTTCAGAATTGAACTAATACATCTGTTAAATATTATTTGAAGAGGAGTGTATTTAATTGAAAAAGGTATGGAGTAAGACGAAAATTGGCAACATGGAATTGTCCCATCGACTAGCGATGGCCCCCATGACACGCAGTCGAGCACAAGAAGATGGTACACCGGGGGAGCAAGCTGCACTTTATTATGCTCAGCGTGCAACCATGGGACTCCTAATTACGGAAGGTACACAACCTTCTGATGATGGACAAGGTTACTTGTGGTCACCTGGCATTTATACCGATAAGCATATTGGAGGATGGAAAAAAGTTACGGATGCCGTGCATGAAGCTGGTGGATATGTATACATCCAATTAATGCATGCAGGTCGCATGTCACATCCAGACAATACCCCACATCATCGTCAACCTGTTGCGCCCTCTGCCATCGCACCTGGTGTGGAAATGTTCACGGCTACTGGGATGCAGGATATCCCCGTTCCGCGGGAATTGAGTAAAGAGGATATTCAAACGACCATCGTCGATTTCCGAAAAGCAGCAGCGGCGGCGATTAAAGCAGGTGCGGATGGCGTCGAAATTCATGGAGCCAATGGATATCTGATTAATCAATTTTTCGGAGAAAATTCGAATACACGTACAGATGAGTATGGAGGATCTATACAAAATCGTGTTCGCTTTGCTATCGAGGTCACAAAAGCCATCGTCGAAGAAATTGGAGCAGAACGAACAGGCTTCCGTATTTCACCAGGGACACCTCTTGGTGGAATCCAGGATGGTGAACAAGGTCCTGAACTTTATCGTTATCTTGTAAAGGAATTAGCTGATTTGGATCTAGCTTACCTTCACGTCATGCATCTTGGTAATGAACCGCTACTCCAAGACATTCGCGAAATCTGGCAGAATCCATTGTTGGTCAATCGGGCTGGAAGAGCTCTGGAGGATCTCACTGTGGATATAGATCAAGGTCTCGCTGATGTGGTACCTGTAGGGGTATGGTCTTTAGCCAATCCGGATTTAGTTGAACGACTTCAAAAAGGGGCGCCACTAAATGAAGCAGATCCCACAACATTCTTTGGTTTGGGGAGCAAAGGTTATACAGATTATCCAACGTTGAAAGAACAAAAGTTGTAAAAGGAGCTACACTAGTATAAAGCATGAAACGTGGCGTACAACTGAACATTGTACGCCATGTTCATAGTCTATTAGCAAAGGAAGAAGATGAATGATGAGAGCAGCCCAAATACAGAAATACTCCAAAGAAATCCAAGTGGAAATAAATAATGTCGATATACCACAGATCCATAGTCGTGAGGTCCTTGTCAAAGTAAAAGCAGCGGGTGTAAATCCACTGGATATTATGAATATGAACGGCAGCGTTCGGATGATTGCCGACTATAAGTTACCTTTAACTTTAGGGAATGAGCTATCTGGTGTGATTGAAGCAGTCGGTGATGATGTTTTGAATTTTAAAGTGGGGGATTCTGTTTATACAAGGTTGCCGCTGAATAAAATTGGTGCTTTTGCTGAATATGCGGCTGTGCATGAAGATGCTTTATCCATGATGCCTGAGAATCTATCTTTTATTGAAGCTGCTGCGGTACCCCTTACTGCATTGACTGCGTATCAAGCATTGCATGATGTACTTGGAGTCGAGCCGAATAAAAAGCTGTTCATTCCTGGAGGAACCGGAGGATTCGGTGCGATGGCCATTCCCATTGCCAAGTCCATGGGATTAACGGTTATTACAAGTGGTAGCGAGAGAGGCCGATCACGTACACTGTCGATCGGAGCAGATCAGTTCATCAATTATAAGACAGAGAATTATCCGGACATCCTGTCCGATATCGATTATGTCATCGACACCTTAGGTGCCGATGAGATCAAAGCTGAACTGAGCATTTTGAAACCACATGGAAAATTAGTTTCTCTGAAAGCGGGACCCAATTATCGTTTTGCAGTGGACAGTAAACTTCCGATGTGGAAAAGAGCATTGTTTGGTCTCGTGGGTGCTCGCCTGGATTCCTTAGCGCGTAAGAATCAAAAAGAATATCGTTTTTTATTTGTGCATTCCAGCGGAAGTCAATTGCAAGAAATCACAATCCTTGTAGAAAAAGAAGGTATCAAGCCCTCAATTGATTCAACGTATAAATTTGATGACATTGAAAGTGCATTGATTAAAGTGTCGGCGGGTCATTCCCAGGGCAAAGTCATTGTTACCTTATAAATACAATTAAGGTATTTTTTATGATAATTTGTCTGAACAGGAGGGACCCAAATAGTGAGAAGCAAAGAATTTGAGGAGTCTGTTGTGCTAGAAAAAGCGATGAGACTTTTTTGGAAACAAGGATACGAGAAAACGTCCATGGCCGATCTGGTTGAGCATATGGGAATTCACCGTAGAAGCTTGTATGACACATTTGGCGACAAATATACGCTCTTTCTAAAGTCAGTAGATCTTTATAATCAAAAAATTAGTACCACTCTTGCAGCAGGGGTAAAGCGCTCCAAAACAGCAACGGAAGCACTTCAGTGTATTGTTGGCTTTTTGATTCATGGAGAAGAGAATCCGGGTTCAGGCTGCTTAATCGTGAATTCAACGGTGGAATTAGCGGCGCTTGATGACGACATCAATACCCGATCATTGGAGATGTTTGCGAATACGGAGAAACTATTTGAGGACATTATTTTGTGGGGACAGCAAAGAGGTGAATTCACAACCGAGTATAGCGCTGAGGCATTGGCAGAGTATCTGCATAATGTAGGGGTTGGGCTGAGGGTGATAGCCAAGACTTCGATTTCCAAAGAGAAACTTCTTCGTATAACGAATCTATCCATGCAGCTTATACTAATATAACCGTTTAGCTTGAACTTTCTAGAATAATCATTCTAATAATGTTATAACATCATTCCAGATGGATAAAATTTCACCAAAAGGAGAGGCAGGCACCAAATGAGAAAAACAGTTTTAATCACAGGGGCATCGGGCGGGATTGGTAAAGAGTTAGCAGATCGATTTGCCAAAGGTGGATATAATATTGTGCTGGTAGCTCGTAGCGAGGGTAAAATATTGGATCTTGCACAGGAGTATCAGAAAAAATATGGCATTCAGGCGACGGTTATTGCCAAGGATGTAGCGGCAACTGGGGTACCACAGGAGATTTTCAACGAGCTTAAGGAAAAGGGAATTATTATTGACTACCTTGTCAACAATGCGGGTTTCGGTCTGTTTGGGACATTTATGGAGACGGATATAGAACAAGAAATCAATATGATTGACGTAAATATCAAGGCTTTAACCGTTATGACGAAACTGTTTTTGCCAGATATGATCAAGCGTGGACAAGGAGGAGTGATGAATGTGGCCTCGTTGGTGGGCTTTTTTCCTGGGCCGATGATGTCGGTTTATTATGCGACAAAGGCATACGTACTTTCGTTCACGGAGGCTCTGGAGAACGAAGTAAATGATACTGGCGTTACGGTGACGGCACTGTGCCCAGGTTTGACATCCACCGGATTTGTTGATCGCTCGGGTATGGGCGTCTCGAAGATGTTGCAGGGGCCGATAATGGAAGCCGGACAAGTGGCGGAAGAAGGATATCAAGGCTTCTTGGGTGGCAAGACGTTAATTATACCAGGTGCTCGAAACCGATTCATCGCCTTTATGCCACGGCTATTGTCTCGCAAAATAATGACTCGCATGATTAGATCCTCACAGGACAAAACAGGATATTAATCGAATTGAGAAAGATAAATACTTAAAAGAGTGAATCGCTATCGAATTTTTGTTGGAACAAGTAACAACATATAAAAAGGACCTGGCCATTTGATCTTTTCTGATTCCCCTCAAGCAACCGTTTCATGGAATGAGGAAAAAAGATAGTTGTTTTGCAATGGAAGAGCTATACACAAGGTGAAATATAACGTATACCACTAAATAAAAAGGTCGTCTGCTGGCCGTTAATTCACCAGATGAACGAGAAAGGGTTACACAAGATTGGTAATAGAGATCACTCGCAAGCAGGACTCAAGTATTCCCAGAGGTTGTTCCCCATAAAGTGATAACGTACCTTGTCCCAAAGACTGGGGGCAGATAAGTTTATCGACTACACAACGGAACAATACACAGTTGTACTGAAAAACTATGACTACGTTATTGATACTCGAGGAGCCGGCGAATTTAGTAAACAATTGAAGATACTCAAGTCAGGTGGTAAATTAGTGTCATTAAACGCAGGTCCTAATGTCCGTTTTGCGAGTCAAATCCCCGAATTGTCTACTTCAAAGAAAATCCTCTTTAGTATATTGGGAACACCTTTTGATGGTACCGCTAAGTGTCAAAAGAAAAGTTATGACTTTATATACGGCAACCGAATGGTATGCAGTTAGTTGCTTTCACCCAGTTTCATGAAAAAAAGAATGTAAAACCAGTAATTGATTTGATATCCCTTTGACCAAGTGAATGCTGCGATTGCTAAGATTGCGACTGAGCATAGCCAGGATAATGTCATTTTAATAGTAGACATTGGAGATAAGCAAAGAGAATTGTTACAGTTAAATGGTTTCCATACCGAAAAGCTTCATCAAACAATGGATTTTAACTTACAAGAACACAATTTTAAGAATATTCAGTCGTTAATAGCACCATTTTCTGAACTATATAGTTCGTGGGAGCATTGGTTTCATCGTGAATTGCATTGGTGTTCGAAGTGTATGGAGGGGGGTATCATTCTTGGCTGCATCAGTTTAAACTTCTGGATGAATGCGCATTTCATGATCTCAAATTGAATAATGCTTGTCCTACCTGCAGGTCAACAATACCTTTCTTGTTGTCGAATAGACAGTTAGAACATGCTTTTCAGTGCAAGTGTGGATATGCTTTTGCTACTTTTCATATGTCCAGTTGGAACGAATGGAGAGCGCCTGATCAAATGAATCCTGCTGTCCTTCGTTGGCTTCAGGCAAACCAGGCAAACATGAAGACATCAATTATGAATTCCAAATGGATCATTCATGCACAACATTGCAATTTAAAGCGTTTAGTTACGGATGAACCCGAAGAGATAAAAGTATTTAATTCAGAAGAATCCGCGCACAGACAGGATTATTTCTCTAACCGTTTCCAAAAAGATTTACTGCAAGTTACTTCTAATGCTGTTCAACAAGTTGTAGACCGATTATTTCAGAGTTCACTTAAGTCTCATCAACATTGCATAACTCAATTGATGGAGCTTAGAAAATCGAATGAAACGATTGAATTCCCTGAAATTTGTCCCTATGCATATGCTTATGTTTTTTGGAGAAAATCTCTTTTAAAGGAGGAGCATTTCTACGGCTTTAATTCTTTAAGAACAAGCTTGATTTCTGATGTAGCACCACTTCTAATCAGGGAGCTTCTGGAGTATTTCTCTGATCAGGTCGTCAATTATCAAATGAAAATCCGTAGAAGTATTGATATGGGGGGGCTTTCCTGGATTCTTGAAAAACTGGTCTTACAGTTCAGTGAGAATTTCTTCTGTGCCTGGATGGAGACCGCAGGGAAGAGAAGTAAAGAAATTAGCGTACCTTCTTGGAATGAAATTGAGAATATGAGGGATCGCTCGTTTCCAGATGTCGCTTTCAAATACAACTTTCATGAGAGCAGCTCATCTAGCAGCATTGAATATTATCATTTGCAAAACCGAGAACCGTTGTTGACTAACAAATGCAATTGTCCGAATCAACATGAAACCGCTAAACAAGATATTCAATCAATGATATCGTATACACCACAAAAAGTTGCGATGCTGAACATGAGTAATCCAAGTAATGAACATAAGATCCTCCAAAAAACAGTCGAGACATATGTAAAAAAATTGAGTTTTTGAAGCCGTTAATCTGAAAAGATTGCCGGTTTTTTGTATTTAACCCGGACCGGATAAATTGAGAATGAAAAGAGGGACGTAAACGGCAATAGGTAGAAGTTCTTGTCCTTTAACGGTACAAGTTCTTGTCCACCGTCACGAGTAGTTTGCAGGAGGGATAGATTAATTGAATTCATACATATGTACAAAATACGGGTTTTGTGAATATGTATGAAAGAAATCGCTTTACAATCCTTAATTGTCCAGTGTCGTGTCCAGTGACAACAAGTTTACTCCTTTATTGACAACAAGTTTGCCGTATTAGAGATTATGACAACAAGTTTATCCCTTTTCCTATATGACTTTTGTTGGAACAAGCAAAAAAATATTTTTGAACTCCATATTTCTGGTATCATCCTTCTTGAAAGGTATAAACTTGTTGTCACTTTCCTCGTGAGGGGTAAACTTGTTGTCATTCTCCTCGGAAGGTATAAACTTGTTGTCACATCTCCAAAAAAATTATTATTATAAGTAGCTATAAATTACTTTTGTTTTCTATCAAGGTTTACATCACTTATCCATATTGTTAACTGCTTTCCTCATTTCTTCATCTGTTAAATGTGTATAGATCATTGTTGTTTGTATTGAGGAATGTCCTAATTGGTTTTTCAACCTAGGAACATCATTGTTCTCTAAGTGATAACGCGTTGCAAATGAATGTCTCAGAGAATGCACGGTTAAAGCCGGTTTTCCAAAAGCTGAAGCATACTTTTCAATCAGTTTTTCAATGGACCTCTGCGTTAAGCGTCGGCTTTTTCCCTTGCGACCAACAGGAGCTGCAATAAACAAAAAGCTTTCGTTTTTTTCTGGGATATATCTGGATTCTCTAATCTGCAGATAATTTTCTAAATCTAGTAACGCTTGCTTGCTGAAATATACATATTGCTCTTTATTACCTTTTCGTATAACACGAACTAAAGCTTTATTCATATCCAGATCCTCGACGTTAATGCCTGCAACCTCAGATAGTCTAAGGCCTGATCCTAAAATGAGGGAAACAATAGCTGTATCTCGTTCACGGTTAAATTGATGGAAATTGTAAATACGTTTATTTTCTTTATTCATTTCTCCGAAATCATAAGCTATAAACTGCCTAAATGACTCAAAATCGTCCTCCCTAAGAATTTTCCCATCAATACGATTGGCAATGGTTTCTTGGCTTTCTTTAACCACATTTAAATCCATTTTGGCCATAACATTGCGCTGGATATATGGCTTTAAGTCACTTGTTTCAGCTTTGTTCTGTAAGTAATCAAATAAGGATTTTAGCGAGGACAATTTACGGTTAATGGTTAGCTTGGTATTGCCAAGTTGATACTCCAAAAAAGATAGGAAATTTTCCACTTCACGAATCGTTAGTTTCTCCAAAGCAGCTAAATTAATGTTTTTACGGCTTTCTTCATTAAAGTTTTCTGCAACTAACCAATCAAAAAAAATAATATAGTCATGGCAATAGTTCAGAAGCGTTGTGGGAGAAAGTTTTCGTTTTCTGCTATCAATAAATTCCGTAACAAACCACGGAAGATCAGACAATTTTTCATCGATTCGATTCATGTAATGCATTTTCATTTGTTTATCCATATATGTATAACCTCCATAAATTATTATACTTCAGCTATAAATATTCGTCAAAATCATATTTTACGTAATTAAATCAGTGTAACCTACTTGCTACTCCAAGGCTCCCAACCAACGGCGGGAATAGTGCGCAATCCGCTTAGCTGTATGCAAGTACTTTTCCTTTCCCATATGCTGATAACTCATCATGAAGCCATACAACCCCTACGCCTGACGCGTGTCCAAGAAGAGCTATTTTCATCCCCTTGTCCCCTGTGAGTCTGAACTATACTACCGAGGAAGGGATCAAATTCAACAATGTGATGGACTGAGCCATCCGGTCTTACGAAAGTTTTCATGACGGTATCTGCATGCCGTTCCGCAATTTGCTTGAAACATGGATCACCCGTTTCCTCTGATGCTCAATATAGTAAAGGAATGTTAAACATGCAGTCGATGATCGTCCAGCCGGGTGTATCTTCTTTTGAGATATCATTCATTGGTTTTTTCCTTGTGGATGACCGCCTTAAGGTAGCAGCACACCCAACCCTCAACGACTTTCAATGGGATCATGTTCTTGTCCCTCGGTGAAGTAATTGCATCTGTATTGAGACAACTGTCTAATCGGATATGACACAATGCACTTATCCTCAGCTCGGGACAAGAACTTGTATCGAAATTTAGAATGGTTTTCGTATGCAAAAGAACAATTAGCAAATGATTTAACTTCTTTCCCAGAGTGGTAGGGAACTTTATGTCACTAAAAATTGACACAAAGTTCCCTACCAAAAATTAAAACCCCCCTCGTTTTATAAGGGGTTACTTGGTTGGCAACTTTATGTCATTCTACATTTATCATCTTTATTTGTCGGACGACAAAGAACTTATACCGTTAAAGGACAAGAACTTGTACCGATTTCCGTACCCTTTCTGCTTTGGATGTTTAAAGCATCAAAAAAACCGTAGATCATTTTCAGATTAACGGTCTCAAAAATTCAACTTTTTTGCATATTCCTCGACTGTTTTTTGAAGCATCTTATGCTCATTACTTGGATCACTCATGATTAGCATTGTAGTTTTTTGTGGTGTTTATGATACCATCGATTAAATATCATGTTTAGCACCTTCATGCTGATAGGGGCAATCACATTTGTTTAGCAACAGCTCTTTGCTTTTCATATGGTAATATTCAATGCTGCTTGATGAACTGCTCTCATTAAAGTTGTATTTAAAAGCTACATTCGGGAAAAACTGATCTCTCATATCCTCAATTTCGCTCCAAGAAGGTACGCTGATTTCCTTACTTTTCTTCCCTGCGATCGCCAACCAAGCACAAAAGAAATTCTTACAGAACTGCATGACCAGTTTTTCAAGAATCCAAGAAAGAACCTTCACATCAAGACTACTATGGATTTTCATTTGATATCTGGCAATCTGGTCAACGAAATACTCCAGGATGTCTCTGATTATTAGTAGTGCCGTATCAGAAATCAAGTTAGTTCTTAAAGAATTGAAGCCATAGAAATGTTCCCCCTTTAAGAGAGATTTTTTCCAAAAGACATAAGTGTATGCATAGGGGCAAATTTCAGGGAATGCAGCCGTTTTATCAGATTTTCTAAGTCCCATTAATTGAGAAATGCAATGTTGATGGTGCTGAAGTGAATCCTGGAATAGTTGCTCTACAACTTGCTGAAATGCATTAGAACAAACTTGTTGTAAATCTTTTGACAACGGTTAGAGAAATATTCAAGTCTGTGTACGAGTTCTACTGAAATAAAATGTTTAATTTCCTCAGGGTCAGTATTTATTAATAGCTTCAGGTTACAATGTTGTGCATGAATTATCCATTTGGAATGCATGATTGTATTTTTTTTATTTATTAAAAGCTACTCCTTCAAAACATCATAGCCCACCACAGTTCGTGAGTCCATCCTAATATTCCTAAATTATACTTCATTTATTAGAAACTGATAAATATATCAATCACTTTTACTTTTTCTTCAGTTTGCTTAGGTCATTTAGTTTCTGAATGCTTAATTGATTAATGTCATCTTTTTTCTTCATGTATTGTTTTTGAATTGAATGAGAGAACCAATGTAGTTTCGTATTACAGTTGTTTTTATTGATTACGTTCATCTGTTAACAAAGAACCTTGGAGCTCATTCCCAAGGTTTCTGAATAATTTACTATAAGTTCTAAAAACCCGTATAACGGATAATAAGGTATTATGTTACTTAATGAGGTTTTAAGTCCATGCGCTCATTGTTTAGAAATACATCTAATCGGCAATCGGACTATGTTCTTGTCCTTGGCTTAGGACAAGAACTTGTACCGAAATAGAAAGCTTTTTGTCTTTACTCTCTGTTCTTTCAATTATCCACTTCTCAATGTCCCCCCATTTTGTAGCGTGGAATTTCTTATGTTGGGGCACGATATTCGCAAAGCAAAAGGAATCACAATCTGCATCATTTCCCTCCGCGTCTTCTCCCCAGCCTACATCGTCTCTACTAACTAGATGACCTCGATCCCTTAAATCTGCTTGGCCTCCGGCATATAGCCAGTCTCCCACTTGATTTTCCTCACCGATTCGGTCATCAAGATGCCAGTCATTACATCTGTCAATTCGCAGATCTTGTTCTAAATCCGTATTGTTTGCTCCGAAAATTGCAAATTTCCTGTCTTTATTCATGACGATTGAAAAATGAGTAAAAGGAAACACCTTACCTCCTTCTACTGCTGACTTACCAATATCATCCCTAAGCTGAGAAAAAGGAATGTGGTATTTCTCCCCCAGAAAATTTACATTAAACCCGTCATTTAATCCCATCGTGTACACCTCTTTCTTAACATCAAGAAAAGTTTTATTGTCGTTTTATACAGAAGTACCAGATTCCGACCATCCTGAAAGATTAGTCGGTAATAGCGCATAGAGCTCCTTTAATTTTTTCACATCATGTTGAAACCACTTTCTTATCCACTTACAGTACTCCTCAGTCCCATTATGCTCTTTACAACCAACCGTCTTTACTTTGGCAATCAAATGACCCACCATCATACCTGACATAATTGCTTTTAAGACCCCGTGTGATGAGGCAGGATCCAGCACAGCAGCAGCATCACCAACTAAAAAGTAGCCTGGACCAGCAGGCTGTCGAATAGCTCTCCATGTCATATCTGCACCGAAAGTTCTACCTACTGAGCTTAATTCTTGATATTCTTTTGGAAGCCATCCATTTTCAAGTGGCATATTATTGAAACATAGACGTGTCCACTGGTATAAGCCTACTCCGATTTTCGCGGTCCACGTCCATCCTTCATGATCGGCAACAATAGCAGGTTCATCATCATGGAGATGGCATTCTCCTTGCACATACCCATATTGTGCAATAAGTTGAGGTGAGTACGTATCCATTGGTAAATGCATTTTTTTTGCTAACCAGTGCTGACGACCTGTACCATCAATTAGAAATGAGGACATCAATTGACCTCCTGCTGTAACGACGCCTACCACACGATTATTTTGTATAACCGGTCTCAGCGCACGATTCCGAAGATAAACCTTTACTCCCAAAGACATGGCACGCTCGAGCAAAATGGAATCAAATTCAGAACGTCGCGCTTGATATCCATACCAAATGCCTGTTTCATCACCACCAAAAGGGACGAATTGACGATCTTTCTCCCATTTTATCCAATGTCCTTTATGACGTAAAAAGCCTGCTTGGTGAACAATTTGTGCAACACCTAATTGATACAATAGAGGCTCAATACCTGGATGTAGTGTCTCTCCTGGAGTTTGTCTTGGGAAAGACTTCCCATCGATCATTGCAACTTTAAGTCCCTTACTTGCACAAGTAATGGCAGTTGCTGCCCCAGCTGGTCCACAACCAACAATAATGACATCGTACTTTTTATTCATTCCCATTTTTATATGTCCACACTTCATCTTCACCAGTTACGTAACGAAGTAAAGTATTCTCTCCACTCACAAATAAGATGACTCTTTCTTTAATTGTAAATCGAATCTTTTTACTATTACTTTGCGGAATAACATTTCCTGACCTATATACATCAAATCGATAAATGTTACTAGTAAATTCAGTTCTTGTTTGCAACTGGGCTCTTTTCAGCTCCTCATTATCTCCTGCAACTGTTTGAAAAGATAAAACTCTCCATTCGCTTTTTTGTCTAGTCAAGCTATTTTCAGGGTTAGAGCTTGGAGCCAATCCTAACGCTTTATAAACATAAGCCATCGTTAAAAGCCTTTGCTTATACTCCGTAACATCTATTTTCCCGGTAAGTGACAAAGTGAATTTATTGTTCAAAGCATTTTCAACATAGTCTGCATGAGATAAGCGAGTGTATTCAACTTCACCTTTGGTTTGATCTAAGATTGGACCTGGGACACCATCCCAAGGTACCCCGCCCACAATGCCAAGCTCCTCATCGGTTAACGGGCATACCGTAGGAAATCTTGTTTCGAACGTTCTTGCGGCATCCGGTGCAACTGCAGGCCAAAAAGTACTCAAGGCTGCACACAGCTTGGCATCTTCAGGGAATGGGCTTCCTAAACCATATCCAGCAATAAATTCTTGGCCCTCTATGCTGCGATCGTAGCTTACATCCCAACCCGGTGCGAAAACACCAGAAGCCGCATCCGGCAAATAGGAATGCCTTGATGTAAAAGGAACACGTAGCGTTGTCTCATCTGGTATTTTTTCATACAATGTTGTTACGATTGCCGTCATCGTTTAGTCTAAAAACTGATGTCCCTTCATTAGTTAGTTTAATATTTACAGGGTATCTTATATCAGATAACGTGTAAGGCAAGTCATCTTTGTTTTCCCAAACATAAAGTTTTATTGTTTCATTCACTTCCTTCTCATACCATTCCATTAACTCTCTCTGGTCACAGTTCGGGAAAAAGTCTGGGGCTGTTACCATAGAATAGGCAGGGTAATATTGTATATCCGTTATTTCTGGACAGACTGCTTCTATCCATCCATCCCCTGTATAGTCTTTATAATGAATGGCCTGATAGCCTCCTCTCCTTACCTTTTTAATCATCTCTTCCGCTGTCATATTGTTGAGGTTCCTTTGGCTTCCATTGTCTAAGAGTTCATGGCGCACATGTACATATTCAGGCACTGGTCTTCCAAATACCTGCTGCTCTTTATAGAAACGAAATTGTAAACTTGAGGAAAAGGGCCGAATATCTAAACCTGAAATAGTCCCTTCCTCTAAATCACTGCTTTCAGGAACAGTGAAGGTCAGTAACTTATTGTTGTATTTTGCTTTTTCAATAAGTGCTGGATGTACATCAGGGACAAGCACGTGAGGTCCAAAATCAGAATTACCGGACCATTCAGCTATTCCCTCAGTGAAATAAAACGGTGACTCATGAATATCTGGTTCTTTCCAGCCGGTATCATAAGTTCTTTCACCCACATATTCTTTATCATTTAAAACCTGATGTATACGACGAATTTTCTCATTAACAAGAGATGCCTTAAGCTCTAAAGTTAACTTCAATGCATTATTCTGATCGTCTTTTAAACATTCCGAACCGTTAAAAATCTTATGAATAGGTACCCAAAACATTCTGTCTTTATCATCTTCTGCAACCTATGCGATACTCATTGGTCCAAAATTCCCTGAATCACCTTTTTTTTGGACTGCTAAGTAAGCTGAATACCGCGCGGGTAGGACTCGAAATGCAAAATCATCCCTTTCGAAAAAGGGAAGAAAACCTCGGCTTACGGGATTGTAAAGGGGTTCCTTCGTTCCAACTCGTGCTACCCCAGTACGTGAGAAACAAAGATCAGCATGTTTTCGATGAACCGTTTCTGGTGAAGGGCGATATTCCGTCGAGAACACTACAATCGCTAGATCTCCACCTGCACGCTTGCGGAGTTCTGATAAGCAGGGTGGTTTGATACCATAAACATAATTCTCAATGATATCGAGCTCAGCCAACGTTGGATATACAGACAGTGGTAAACCATTAAGCCCCAGATTGACATTCGGTGAGGCTAAGGCGTGATAAAGCAAGCTTCTAGCTGGATATCCAGGTTCAATACCTCGTTTTCCTTCCATTGAGAAATCTTCAAAACCTTTTACGGTACGATTAATCTTTAATTCTTTACTCAGCTCTCCCTGCAAATCTGCTGCTGTAATATCTACTTCATGTATCAGAAGTAAATCTCTCCACCCGTGCGGAGCAAGCCGTTTACATATTTGTTCGACTTGTTGTATTAATAAATCCATCATATACATCCTTTCATTGTTTGTATGACATACATTTAATATGAGCGTAATTCGACAAAAGATTCTCTTTTTGTCCTATCTAAAACAATTTAATCCAATACCAACACTTGGATCTTATGTGCTAAAAAAAGTAGAATAAAGTTGATTTGGCTATTCCTTTTGCCTTTCCATTAACGAAATAAGATATACGCCCATCTAACGGATAAAACTATGTCAGAAGCCATCAATAAGGGGATAGGGAAAGAACATTTAAATCGGAACATGTTCACTCCTGCATAGGAGAGAGAGAACTAGTACTGATAAACAAAAAAGCCGCTAAAATAGCGACTTCAATGGGACCTTGCCCACCTCCGAAGCCCGAGTTGGAACGGCCGACAGCAAGGGCTCACGTTCTCAATCAGTTGTTCGCGGTGGAGCGAGAGCTGAAGGAGGCAACGCAGGAAGAACGAGAGAACGTCCGAAAGGAGCGTAGTTTCCTGATTCTGGATGCTTTTTCGACATGGCTGCGTCAGCAAAAATCTCGCGTCTTGCCAAAGAGTGCACTGGGCCAAGCAATCACGTATTGCCTGAACCAATGGGAGAAGTTGACCGCTTTCCTGAAGATCGTTTATCTCTTGCATCTTTGTGAATCATAATATTATAGAAAAAAATCCAGTCATTAAAGAGTCGATTTACAGTATTTGCATAAATGTATTATTCATGCTTTGGTCATCTTAAGCTTTGTGAAAAACTAATCAAAGGAGTGACAAGGTATGACAAAGGATTTTGAAGAACTTAAAAAAATTAAAGAAAAACATGAGGATGATTTACTAAGTAAAGCGAATGTTATTGGCGTAGATATCGGATATAAGTATATTAAAGGTAAAAAAACTAATGAAATTGTTATCAGAACTTTTGTTGAGAAAAAGGAAGATGTTTCTGAGAAAGATTTAGTGCCGAAGAAAATTGATGGTATAACAACAGATGTTATCGAAACATCAAAAATTGAATTACAGGTTTTAAAGGTTCCAGTAGACGCCCCCGTGTTACAAGAGGAGACTCGTCACTTTGAACCATTAACAGGCGGAATTGAATTAGGTCCATGCCGTGTCATTAACGGGAGTGTTTACATGGGTACATTAGGAGCCATTGTCAAAAAGGGAAATGATTTTTATGCATTAAGCAATTTCCATGTCATGTGCGTGGATGGTAATTGGAATAAAGGTGATGACATTGTTCAACCCTCCAGAGCACATGGCGGGGATTGTCAAAGTGATTTAATTGGAAAAATTGATGATGTGTGCCTCGCGAACAAGTATGGAAAAGTGGAAAACCAAGTCGATGCCGCTATAAGCACCATTAAAAATAGAACCATTACCCCAGATGAGGTTTTTAAAATCGGAAAAATTAAAGGTGCGGCTAATCCAAAATTCGGAGATATGGTTCGAAAACATGGGCGAACTACTAATTTAACTTATGGGGAAATTGACGGATTAAATGCCACTGTATCTATTAGCTATGGAGAGGGAATTGGAGTTGTCACCTTAAGAAACCAAATCAGTATTGCGCCTGATAGAACTCGGAATGATGCTTTTTCAAAACCCGGTGACTCAGGGTCTGTAATCGTCGACAGTGATAATAAAATTGTCGGTTTGTTATTTGCTGGTGCCAATGACCATTCGCATACTTTTGCTAATCATTTTTCAGAAGTGGAGAAAGCATTGGGTATATCCCTAGTGACTGAATCTTTAGCTGGGGTTTAAATAAATTGACATCCCTCTTAGAAGTGAGGTCAAAATAGCCCACACCCTATGACGTAGCCAACCCGAAAAGGCCTCCAGAATGGAGAGCCCTGCAAAAGCCTCGTTTTTATGGTATTGGGGGCTCGGAACTGGAAAATAAATTCGATAGGACGGAAAAAGCAGCTTCATCCTCAGCCGAGGATGGGCTGTTTTTGCTCTTTTAACTTCACCATCCGTTTTACGTTTACAACAAACGCGGTAAGGTAGGCTTGTATTCGCATGCGGAAGAGACCACGATACCTGGCTGTATCCATACCGTGGAATCTCTTCATTTCCGCGTTCTTGTGTTCAATGATCGGTCTGCGCTTGATTCGTTCCTTGAACGTATCACTGAATTCGAACTCGATCTGTTCCTTATAGTGTTCGGCGATTATTCGAATCGAGTAAGTCTTGCTCTTAGCTCCTGGCTTGTAGCATCCTTCACGCAGCGGACAGGTTTTGCATTTCTCGACGTCAAAGTAAAAGACGAGTGAACGGCTCTCTCCGCTGGTCTTGCTGCTTTGAATCGCCTTGCGCTGACACCGCTCACCGGCCGGACAAACGACGAAATCGGCATCCTTGTTATATTCGAACCCTTTCTGACGCTCGCCCCCTTCGTGGACAATAGGGTTTAATGGCACGACAGGCGATATGGTTTCCTTCTTCATTCTGGCCAGATTATCTTTACCGGAATAGGAGGTATCCGCAATGATTTCATTTACGGTTACGCCGTTTGCGGTTGTTTGTTCAAGCAACGACGGTAACTGCTTACCGTCGCGCTTCCCGGCGTCACCTCCAGCGCGGTAATGATCTCTTCTTCCGTCATAGCGATATGTTCTTTGGAGCCAAAGAACGATTTCGAGCTACTCTTCCAGCCGAAACGCGCATCCGGGTCGATGGCGGAGAGAATCCCCTTGTGGGACAGTAGCCGTTCGTTCTCGACGATTTGTTTGGCGATGCTCAGTTTCTCACTCAACGCTCCTTCATGGTCCGGAAGCAGTTGCTCTACCTTCTCTCCTAGGTGTGCCAAGTAGGGAAATTTCTAAAGAAATTCTGATATCCTAGTTCTCTCTCCGGAGAGCATCTACGATACTAACTTTATTCAACCTGTACATCGGCCCAATCGTTGCGACGATCGTCGTAATCATCGAACCTGCGAAAGCGATGCCGATACTGTACCACGGGAACACCCAATCTGTATCCAAAGCACTCGCAAAGAGAACTTGTATTCCATAATTTAGCGTCGTCCCTAGGATAACTCCGATCATGGCGGCAAATAGTCCATAAAATACGCCTTCTAAGATAATCATTTTTCTCACTTCCTTCTGGGTCATGCCGATGGCCTTGAGGGTTGCAAATTCTTTCGTACGAAGAATTAGATTCGTACTTACTGTATTTACAATGTTCAAGAAAGCAATTAGAACAATGACACCGATAAAACCGTAAAGCAAGATACTAAAAGTCTTTGCGTCGTTTTTAGCTTGAGCGACCTCTGCCACTCGATCATGGTAGTTAAAACCAGCGTTTTTATTAGTTAATGTTTTAAGATAGTCCGTTATAGGATGATTTGATATATCGGGATTAGCGAGGATAAATATTCTGGAATAAGTGTCGTTACCCATAATCTTGGAGTATACTTTCGGCGTCGTAATGAATGAAAGATCTTGACCTGTACTATATTTCTTCGATAACAAATCTTGATCGACAATTCCGACCACAGTCACGGTTTGATATTCATTATGATTTCCGTCAATTGTTCGGATTTTGATGTGATCTCCAACCTTAAATTGGGTTTGATCGAGAATTAGTCGTTTGCCTTCTTCTGTCATCATCATTATTTTTTGTAGGACGATAACGCCATTCTCTTGGTTCATTTTCTCTTTGTCAATCTTCCCGGCCGTGAGTTTGGATTGCAGAGCATCCAAGCCATTGTCTCCGTAGGACACAAGGAAATTATTATCTGTTCGATACCCTTTCCCTTCGGCAACGATGTATCGATCCTTATGAAATCCATAATATTGGGGATTGATCTTATCCTTAGGGATGATTGCATCTACTTGATTCCTGTAAAATTTGTAGGCTTGTTGAACAGCATCAAGCTTAGAAACATCCCGATACACAGTATCGTCTATTCGACTTGAAGGACCATCATAGGAAAGCGAATAAGAATACTGCGCACCTGAGAGCTGTGTTATTCGCTGCATGAAATCAACCAAACCACTAAAGACAATAAATAAAATAATACTAATAATCATGGAAAAGGCTGTAATCCGGAAACGTTTCTTGTTCCGTTGCAAGTTTCTGCTGGCGAATTGCCCTACGACGCCAAACAGCTTTTTAACAAACAGAGACTTTTTGACCTTTGTGATATTTTCAACCTTCGAGCTTCTCGCATTTTTCAGCGCTTCAAGAGGATATACGCGAGCTGCTTGTTTTGCTGGTCCAATAGCGGAAAGGTATACGCTCAGCAAGCCCAATAAACCGGCAGAGATTAGAATCGGTAGGGAAATGACCATTCTCATATCATTTAAGAAACCTAACGTTAACAAGCTGATATTGTAAAACAATACCTTCATAAAAAGGGTTCCTGTGAGAATCCCGATGGGTATGCCGATCAAGCTTATCAGGGTTGCTTCTTGCATCACAATTTTGCGAATTTGGGCTGGTGTAGCTCCAATGCATCTTAACATACCGAATTGTGAAATCCGCTCCAGTACAGAAATATGAAAAATATTATAAATCATTGCAATCGTACAAATCATTATAATCGCAATGACAGCAGCGAAAGTTAGGATTAAGCTGTTATTCACACCTTCATAAATGCTTTTGCCATACAATTTAAGCAGTTCATTATTGTACTCAATTCTTACATTTTCAATAAAGTTATCCCTATCCAGTTGCATAGCGGAACCTTGTTCGACATTACTCAGCTGTAAAGAGGACATCAAGGCTTCCGTCTTTTCTTTGATGTTCTTCAAAGATTTCATTTTGACGTAAATAAAGTAATTTTTGTTGTTATCGATACTCTTGTTATCATTGAAAGTAATTGCAGGAAAGATGTATCCGGAAGACCAATTCTCTTTGCTTGACGGCTTCATAAAGCCTACAACAGTATATTCTCTTTGGGATTGTGCTTGGAAGGCTTCGTCAAGATCCCAACCATAATCGCCAAGTCCGTTAATCTTTTTGTCTTCACCAGTTGACGCCACCTTCCGGATTCCAAGGTTTAGCGTAATTGTTTCTCCAAGCTTTGGTTTTTTTAAAAAATAACTCAGACTCGAAGATGAAAGGATAATTTCATCCGAATTTTCCGGGTACCTGCCCGAGTCTAGTTGTGACTGAAGCATGTTCATTGCATTCACATTATATCCCTTGACATTCAAGTACCGGTAGGGTGCGGCAAACGGATCTTCCTTCTTTTCCTTCTCTTTTGTTTCCCTAAGGACAGCATATCCTTCTCTACTGATGACGCCGGCACTTTCTACGGCTGCATTGTTTTTGACTTTCGGGATTGCTTCTCCTGAAATACCATTGAAAGAGACGTGGTAATCTCCGAAGTCCTGCATGGTTTGTCTGACTGACTTATCCCAATAGCTCACCCCGATTGTTCCAATGGAAGTAAACAGTGTAACCGACAAGATTATACCGAAGATTGTAAGCATCGATCTTTTTTTCTGTCCCTTTAAATATTTTCTAGTAAGATCTGTGTAGCTTTTCAACTTTTACTCACCTCATTTGCTTGTAGAAGGACTCCGTCTTCGATTCTTACGACTCGATCTGCAATTTTAGCAATATTTAAATCGTGCGTGATCATGATTAACGTCTGATTATATTTTTTAACGGAAAACGTAAGTAAATCCATGATATCCCTGCCGCTTTTACTATCCAGATTTCCGGTAGGTTCATCCGCCAAAATAATCGACGGTTTATTAATTAACGCACGGCCAATCGCCGTTCTTTGCTGTTGTCCGCCTGACAATTCGGATGGAAGATGATGTCTCCGCTCGGTCAGACCTAATATACCCAGTAATTCCTGAACATAATTTTCATCTACCCTTTTGTTCTCCAATAGTATCGGTAACTTGATATTTTCCTCTGTAGATAGGACCGGGATCAGATTGTATGATTGAAAAATAAATCCAATTTTCCGTCTTCGAAATACAGCGAGCTCCTCTTCACTTCTGGAGTAAAGATCCGTACCATCGATGATGACCTGTCCACTAGAAGGGCGGTCCACTCCACCTAGAAGATGCATTAAGGTACTTTTTCCTGATCCACTGGCTCCTACGATGGCAACAAATTCTCCCTGTTGAACAGAGAAATTGACATTTTTTAAAGCTTCAACTTTCGCTTCTGCACTTCCATAGGTTTTACATAAATTAGTAGTCTTTAGTATTTCCACCTGTTTACCTCCTGAGCTGATGTTTCACTTTGTATGTTTGTTATTATAAAGATCGAAGCTTACAATAAAGTGAAGAGGAAGCTTACGTTATTGTAAGCTTCCTCTACTATCCCATTTATTAAACGAAACTCTAAATTCTGTTCCTAGCCCTAACTGACTTACAACGGTGATCATACCGCCTTGCTCTTCAATAATAGACTTGGATAAGGACAAGCCAATGCCAAGACTTTGTGGCTTTGTCGTTCTTCTCCCTCTATAAAATCGTTCAAAAATGTGAGGCAAATCTTCTGGGGAAATGCCTTCTCCTTGATCTCGAATGATTACTGTCTGGAATAATGAATTTTTTTCTAAAATAACATCAATTCCTCCCTCTAGTGGCGTATGTTCCAGTGCATTTTTAATCAAGTTAATCAAGGCTTCTGTTAGCCATTCTTCATCCGCCCAAACATACATATCTTCTCCACCATGAATGTGAATCTTCTGCTTCCTTTGCTCGGATAACATTCGCAACGAATGTACAGCATGATCGATCATTTCTCTTACTCGAACGCGTTCTATCAGGAACGTTATTGCTCCGGCTTCAACCCGTGCCATCTTCAGTAAACTGATAATCAGCCATTCCATTCGCTCTAGTTGTTGACGGCCTCGATCCAGAAATTTCGTTCTCATTTCTTCCTTCATATGAGGATCATTTAGCAAATTTTCATTAAAAACGATGAGGGTTGCTAGTGGCGTTTTGAGCTGATGCGAAATATCGGAAAGCAGGTTGCGTAGAAACATTTTCTCTTGTTGGAGTTGCCGAAGACTGTTGTGTAACCTTTCGGCCATCGCGTTAAAGTTTCGTCCTAATGCGCCAAAGTCTCCTTCATCATTCTCGGGAAGCGGTTGATCAAACTGATGTTCAACAACCTGCTCCGCTGCAAAGGTTATGGTTCGAATCTTGTTAAATATTTTGCGGTATTCCCATCCCAATAACAGCAGTAATGGAATACTATAAAGCAAAACCTGAGTCGCCGTTTTCATGGGTAAGGCGTTATCCGAGAGTACAGGTTGATCGTTTACGGGCATATCTTCCTTATATTCATATTGAGCCAGGCTGCGTTTTCCCTCTACGATTTCATCTTCTTGTGCACCCTGAGTGATAAAGTGGATAATTTCATTTTCTAGTTGAGGAGCTTGCTTCAAAACATAACCAATCAATGCAGCATTTTGATTAACCACGGCCTTATTGATCTGACTGACTTGATAACTCATATAAAAGAATATGATTACCGCTAACATAACTTGTAATACGATCGCTTTAACAGTAATAGACTTCCACTCTGGATTACGGACGAATTCATTCATGGTTTATCTCCCTACAATATCTGCATTCCATTTATATCCGACTCCTCGAACGGTAATGATGTATCTCGGTACCGCAGGAACATCCTCGATCTTCTCTCTTAACCTTCTGATATGAACTGAAAGGGTGTTGTTATCGATGAATTCTCCTGACATATCCCACAGACTGTTAAGGATGATACTTCTGCTGCAAATTTGCTTGGGGTGAGTCATTAACATCAATAGCAATCGATATTCCAGCCCCGTCAATAAAAGTTCCTGATTGTTTTTAAGAACAATTCCTTCTAGAACTCGAACTTCAATATCGTCGGATATCCATCTATTCGGTTCATCCGTGGGCTTATGATTGCGCCTTAATACGGCTTTCATTCTAGAGAGAAGTTCTTTGGTACGGAGCGGTTTGGTCATATAATCATCTGCTCCCAAATCAAGACCAGCAACAACATTTGTCTCCTCATCCAAAGCTGTCAAAAAAATGATGGGAACCTGAGATAATGCACGGATTTCCCTACACAGGTCATACCCTGAACCATCAGGTAAATTTATATCCAACAAAATTAAATCGATGTTGTCTGTCTTTAATGCCTTTCTGGCTTCTTCCAAGCTACCGGCAAGAACAACGGCATATCCTTCACTTGTTAAAGTATATTCAATACCGAACACCAAATTATCATCATCTTCAACCAGTAAAATTCGATTCATTGAGCACCTCAGTTTAATTCAAGAAAGTTTTTAAAATGCTTACTTATTATCGTACAGAACTCCATACAATTCCGTTTTTCAAAAAAATGGCGGCGGTAAAACTACACCGTTTTTCCACTGTATCATGAAAGATATCTTTCACAAAGCTGTTTAGTGGAAAATTTATTAAAGACAACTCTGGTTCACCCATTAAACGTCCCAAAAATCATCAACCAATGTGGAATAATTTTTAAGTTGAGAAAGCCTATTTCTAAGCCACGCCCAGTGAGGGAAAATTTTCTGTTGTTCATGCCCAAATGGAGAAGGCAGGCTCCCTTTCGGACTAAATGTCGGGCTATTTTCTTCACATTCTGTCATCAACGCCTGTTGCTGCATTTTGGCTTTGCCCCGCATTCGGCAACGACGGTACCCGTGTAGATTTTTGGCATCAGCAAGCTACGCTCAATGGCTTGAGCGCGGCACTTGTAGATCTGCTCGTCTTCGGCGCTTATCCGGTTTTGGTGTACTTTCTTTTTGTAGTCCTCTAAACTATCAAGTTCAATGCTGTGATACAAAATAGAACTTATTCTAGTCCAGTTAAGCTTTAAGTCTACTAAGTATTCTTCGAAATAGCGTTCATAAAAATGACCTTTGGGGAGCCATTACAAATGTGATCCGATCTAGTTCATCTATATCCAAAAAAAATTTTCTCATTTGCTATACACTTCTTTTGTTTTCTTTATAGTATTGATCAAGAGTGTCAAAAATAATAAAAGATAAAAAAGCTTCCTTTAGAATTTCATGATTGTCATTGTATAATCAGCATAATTTCAAATAGGCATTCCCTGTTATTTAGGGTTTGCAATATAAAAAGTAATCTTGTATCATTTTCAGTGAATGAACGATCACTAACTTAAATAAAAGGAGAAATGTCTTATGAATGAAATGGATACAAGCCGTACACTGCGTTTGTTATTCCCTCAATGGCAAGGAGGGAACAATCCTCCTTACGTTCTGGGAGCTCACTTGTTAAACTGGCTTGCTCCCAAGTCTAATGGTCCTTTTGAAGAAGTACCCGTCGATCTGAACCCTAATGTAGAAAAAGAACAAGGTATAATTGCCAAAAGTACCGTGTTACAACAAGCTAGATCAGCCAAAAGTCTAATTCATAAACATAACCCTGAACGTATCGTTGTCCTTGGAGGGGATTGCAGTGTAGAACTTGCTCCTTTTTCTTATTTGAATGAGAAATATGATGGAGATGTTGCTCTGTTATGGGTAGATGCTCACCCTGATGTCTCGATCCCTGAAGACTTTGAAAACCATCATGCTCATGTTCTTGCCAATTTGCTTGGGGTAGGTGATCAGGAATTTGTTGCAGAGGTGCCTCATCTTTTTAAACCTGAACAAATCCTATATGTAGGATTGAACGACATGATCGATGCTCTTCACTCAGAGCCCATGAAAAACATGAAATTAGATATTGTAGGTCCCGATGAAATTAAGAAGGATAGTTCTAAAGTGCTCCAATGGCTAGCTGAGAAAAAACCGTCCAAGATTATTATTCATTTTGATCTGGATGTACTGGATATGAAAGAATTCCGCTCTCTTCTGGTTGCTTATCCGGGAACATACGAAGAATACACCAAAAGCTTCCCACAAGGATCAAGTATGGAAACCATTATCCGAGTTTTGCAAGATGTAGCCAAATCCTATGATGTAGTCGGTCTAGGGATCACCGAACATTTCCCTTGGGACTCTTATTTCTTGGCGAACATGCTGTCTCGTTTACCTCTGCTTGGAGATATTGATAATAAAGAGCGTCCAGTCTTTAATACACTTTAATCCAAATGCAGACTATGGTAATGTACATGGTATGATGGATGTACATTATTTCGAGAAACAAGGAGGTTGCAGGGATAAGAGCCAAGAAGGTATCCCTGTACATTTGAAGTACAATGAATAACTCTGAACCGCCTAAATCGAAACGAATGAAACAAAAAGACGATAGCAGACGCTTGCTCATCGAGGCTGCTGTTCGATGTTTTTCACGCAATGGATTTCACAAAACAGGCATTGTCGAAATTGCAAAAGAAGCAGGAATGAGTGCAGGGAATCTGTACCGCCACTTTCCAAGTAAAGATGCATTTATTATTGCACTGGTGGAAGAAGAACAGCGCCATGCCTTGGCCAAAATGGAATTTAAAGAAACCGAAAAAGATCCTCTCGGACAGATTCTGACGATTATAACTAGTTGTGTCAGTAATCCCGTATATCCTATGGACCAGAGATTATGGATCGAAATTTTGGCTGAAGCTTCACGCAATAAGGGTGTGCGACATGTCTTCAATCAAAGTGATATCATCATGCGCGAATCATTCAAGAATCTGCTTACAAGTGCTATTCATGAAAAACAAGTAGATCCAGATTATGATGTGGAGACCCTTTCTCTCTGGTTGTATGCGCTGATTGACGGCCTTATTGCACGTACAGCCACTGACGAACAATTTAGTTTCGATCACCATATGAGTCAATTCAATCAACTGATTCGCCAAGCATTAAATCCCAAAGAGCTCCAGTAAAAGAAACAGCGGTAGCTATGGACGAGAAAATAAAGTCCTAGACTGCCGCTGTTTTACGATTACTTTAATGGCGCCTCCGTCAGCTGTTTTTTGGCGTACAATAACCATCCTCGCAAACATTGCCTGATTCTTGGTTTAGAGTTGTATCTAACGTCATCAGCGGATGTTCCTCGTCCCATACTTTTTGCAGCGCCTCCAGAAACACTTCACTTGATTGTGCACCTGAAATCGCATATTTGCGGTTGATGACAAAGAAAGGTACACCTGTAGCTCCAAGATTGCTTGCTTCGCGCCCATCTGCACGAACTTCATCCTCATATTGCGTGCTTTCCAGCACGTTGAGCGTTTTCTCGCGATCCATACCGGCTTCCGCCGCTATGTCAGCCAGTGTGTCCGCATCGCCGATATGCTTGGAATCTGTGAAATATGCTTTGTACAGAAGCTCCAACACTTCCGCACTCTTGCCATAGGTACCCGCAAACTTGATCAATCGATGCGCATCGAGCGAATTAGTAGGGATTATTCGGTCAAATTGAAAATCCACTCCATCACCCTTCGCTTGTTGGGCAAATTGTTTATGCACGGCCTTGGCTTCTTCTCTACTGCCACCATGCTTTGAAACATACAAGTCGTGTACATCGTAAGCTGGGTATTTCTCGGCAAAAGGATCTAGCTGGAAGCTCCGGTACTCCACATTCACTTTATCTTTGGATGCAAACCGCCCCAGCCCGTCCTCGAAACGCTGTTTTCCGATATAACAAAATGGGCAGCCAATATCCGACCAAATCTCTATTTTCATTTCGTTCCTCTCCCTTCACTTGATAAACAGATCGAATCCTTTCTCAACTGTTGTATACAATCGGCATTTGATGAATTAAGGATGACTCGGAAGCTGCATGATACATAAATTTAGCGATATTTTCTCGAGATACCCCCATCTTGGCTGGCTGATCGCCTAGCGAGTAAGCATAATGAACGTTTTCCTTATGCCTTACATTTGGATTAATAATCCGAACTACTGTCCAGTCTAAAGAAGATCGCTTGATGATTTTCTCAAGCTTTTTCAATTCGTTATAACCATTCGGAAACATCACCTTGGCCATAATTCCCGGTACAACTGTGGCAATCGAATTCCGATCCTTATCAGATTTCAAGGTTGGAGTAGCAAGTGTAATGAGTCGTTTCTTATTTAACTTTCTCATCGCATTTACAATAACCTCATGACCATCCGCAACAGGGGTACCTTTTAATTTTCTGGACGTATCGAGTGCGGGTCCCAATGTGCTAATGACGACATCAGCATTCGATAGTGCTTGTTCCACCAAGTTTTGATTAGATAATTGACCTTCGACAACATTTAGCCTCTCATGTTTCTGTCCAATTTTCCCCGCATTTCTAGCATAAAGGGTAACGTTATCCCCGTTTTGAATTGCTACCTCAGTCAAAATTTTCCCAATTGCACCACTACCACCAAAAAGCGTTATGTTCATTAGTTGATCACCTCGATATTTTATTGTTAGATTGCTCTTTTGACCCAATGAACATTTAGGTTACAGCAAAACTTTATCGAACTTTTGTTGAATATATATCGTCCGTTGGTTATTATTATATGGGTTATGATGATTACTTCAATCGCCAATAAAGTGATTTTTGTTTTATATCCAACGGATTCAACTGATTTGTTAAATATCTTCTGGGGGCTATACATTATGGGAGTTAAAATCGATCGAAGAATATTAAAAACAAAGGCAGCCATATTTAATGCATTTATAGGTTTGATCTCGGAGAAGGACTTTGAAGAAATAACTATTAATGAGATTGCGGATCGGGCGAATGTTAACAGAGGAACCATTTATTTTCACTACACCGATAAATACGATCTTCTTAACAAATGCATCGATGAGCATTTGAGCAGAATGATCTCCGTTTGCATCTTAACCGATCCAAATCAGGAAAAGGTTGATTTCATCCATTCTTTGTTACCTGTTTTTCAATACTTTGAGCAGAACCATACGTTTTTCGCTTCCATGCTTTCGAATAAAGGAATCCCTGCTTTTCGGGAGCATATGTTGGAGATCGTGACAGGGAATATAAAAGACCAAGTCAATATGGAGGACCTTAATAAGGGGTATGACAAGCTATTGATCACGCAATTTATGGCCTTTGCATTCATTGGGGTAATCGAATGGTGGATTATAAATAACATGCCACATTCACCGAAATACATGGCCGAACAGGTATGGGGATTGTTTAAAAGGAATCAGGTATACCCTTCATAAGCGAGATAACCCGTTTTTTAACTTATAGTTTAGCGAAAACAAGTTATTTGAGAACATCATGTATTACACGATGTTCTCAACGAGTATGAAAAAATTAGGTATCACAATTCTGCATAGTTACTAATCGTCCTTCTTCTTAATAAGACCCCCAAAGAATACTTTATTTTCCTTGAACACCTATATGCTTAATGAAATATGTTAGAGGACCCATGCCAAATCCTGAGCTTGGCGACCCTTTTCCTCAAATACTTTTTTGAAAATGAACTATCTCGATGCTTGGCGTTCATTTCTTATCTTTTGTCTATACATCCCTGGAGCCAAACCAAAATGTTTGCGGAATAGTTTAGATAGATGTGCTGTATCCTGATACCCCACATACTCAGCGATCCAGTTGATGGTGTGATCGCTATTTAGCAGCCAGTGTCGTACCTCCTGAAGTCTAATATAAGTAATGTATTCTTTAAACCCACAATCGGTCTTCTGCTTAAACCACTGACTGAAATAGACTGGATTCAAATGGACTTCAGAAGATACCTCCTCCAACGTTAATGATCTTCTAAAGTGACAGTTTATATAATGTAAAACGCGTTGCACCGCAGGTTCCCCAGCTGTATTGATAAGTCTATCCAAAAGATCAGGTATTTCTGTCATACTTAGAAGCCAATCCGTATCCCCGGGCAACTGATTCACAGTAATGACTTTAGCTCCTGCATAATTCCTTGTGATCAGCTCCTTCACTTTCATGAAATCATTCTCGTCTATTTGTATAAGAAGAACACTCATGAGTTCCTTCCCCCTTTTATGCTCGAAGTATACGAATAGTTTTATGGAATAAAACATAACGTGAAACGGTACACATTCCAAACAAAACTTGATTTACACCATAAAACTCTAGATTAAGACACTATTAGGATGTTCATTTTCATTGCTATAATAACCATATGTTAAATAAACTAACTCGAGGAGGCTAAACCATAATGGAAAGTATAAAAGAGTTAAATGTATATCCTGAAAAAGGACATAGCATCATGTTTGTGTTCCGAAGAAAACCAGGGATGTCACTTGAAGAGTTTCGCTATCATTATGAATTCACTCATGGACCTCTTGCTACCAAGCTTCCGGGGCTTATTTCTTATCGGCAGCATCCTACTCGTAAACCGGGGAAGGGAGATGGGGCTTATGTCCCCGACGAAGCACCCTATGATGCTGTTTCGCTATACATCTTCGAAAATGCAGCTGTAGCAGAGGCAGCTTGGGTTTCGCCGCAAGGTTTGTTAGTGGATGAAGATACACTAAAATTTATAGATACTGAGACCATGATCAGCTTGCCTGTTATCCCTCGGCAAGTCCTCTAAATTCATGTTCATAACATTAAATTTGGAACAGCCGAAACACCTCCATTCGTTATGGAACATGTTTCGGCTGTTTTACCTCTACTCTGTAATGATTTTTCCATTGGTAGCGATGACTTCTTTGTACCAATTGAAACTCTTCTTTCGTGTTCTCTCAAAAGTTCCCGATAAATCATCGTGACGATCGACATAAATGAAGCCATAACGTTTACGCATCTCTCCGGTGGAGTTGCTTACGATGTCTATGCATCCCCAACTAGTGTATCCCATGACCTCGACTCCATCTTGAATCGCTTCTGCGACTTGCACAAGATGCTCGCGGATATAATCAATCCGATAGTCATCCTCAACAATCCCCTTCTCATTCGGGACATCTATTGCGCCTAGGCCATTCTCGACAATAAACAAAGGTTTTTCATATCTGTCATAGAACTGATTTAACGTGTAGCGCAATCCCTTTGGATCGATTGACCAACCCCACTCGGAAGCTGAAAGGTACGGATTTTTAACCGCGCTCATAATATTGCCTCTGGATTGCTCATTAAGTTCAGGATCTGTCGTTGCACAGTAACTCATGTAATAGCTAAAAGAAATGAAATCGACCGTGTGTTTAAGTGTCTTCAGATCCTCTTCTGTGATATCGAGATCAATATTGGATTCTCTGAAATAACGCAGTATATACCCAGGATATTTACCTTTGACTTGCACATCTGCAAAGAAGAAATTCTCCCTGTCTTTACGCATGGCTTCCAACACATCCTCTGGTTTAGGTGTAAGAGGATACATTGGGCCACCCGCTATCATGCACCCGATCTGAGCATCAGGAATAATTTCATGACAAGCCTTCACTGCTAAAGCACTTGCAACGAATTGATGATGGATAGCCTGATAAGTTACTTGCTCAGTTGCCTGATCAGGATAAATTCCTCCTGCAATAAAAGGACCATGAAGCATCATATTAATTTCGTTGAATGTCAGCCAATACTTTACTTTGTCCCCATACCGATCGAAAACAACTCTCGAAAAACGTTCAAAAAGAGTAATCACTTCTCGATTAGACCAGCCACCGTACTTATGGACGAGTCCAAGAGGCATTTCATAATGAGAAAGTGTAACTAATGGTTGAATTCCGTATTTGAGCAGTTCATCAAATAACCGATCATAAAATTCCAGACCTGCTTCGTTAGGAATGGCTTCATCTCCATTCGGAAAAATCCGGGTCCACGCTATAGAAGTTCTTAGTGTTCGGAACCCCATTTCTGCGAACAATGCGATATCCTCGGGGTAACGATGGTAAAAATCAATGGCCTTGTGTTTGAGATATTCACCATCAGGCTTATCCAGGATCTGACCGAATATTCCGTCCGACAACACATCTGAGACAGATAATCCCTTACCATCCTCCAGATATGCACCTTCGATCTGATTCGCAGCCACGGCTCCGCCCCAGAGAAAGTCAGGGGGGAATAAATCCCCCGACGTTTTAATTTCATTGACCGATTTTTTTGTAAAATCCATTGTTTTTCACCCTCCAAATTTTCTTTATCCGATTACCTTCATTAAAGGATCTTTTTCATCAATACTTCCGATTGATTTTGCATTAACATCGATATAGTCATTATAATTAGCTACAATAATAGGCGTTACCGTGTCATAGCCAGCTTTTTTAATCTGTTCTATGTCGAACTCAACCAACAGATCGCCAGCCTCAACATGTTGACCTACTTCAACGTGAGTCTCAAAATGTTGACCGTTCAGTTTAACGGTATCTATGCCAATATGAATCAATATTTCTGCTCCACTGTCAGCCACAACAACAATGGCGTGTTTCTTCTTGAAAACAGTCGCGACCGTACCTTTGACAGGTGACACCGCTCTTCCTGTAGTGGGTCTAATTGCAATCCCTTTGCCCATCATACCAGCTGCAAAGGCAGGATCACTGACTTGCGAGAGTTCTACCACTTCTCCATGAATAGGACTAAGAATAGGTTGAACACGATCTGGATTATTAAATTGTACCGTTACGGGTGCTTTAGGATCACTCTCTATCGTCCCTGTAATTGTATTATTCGAAGAGACGGTTGCAGCTTCTTTTCTCTCTGGAATATCTTCAAATCCAATAATGAGCGTCAGAACAAAACCAACAACAAAACTAACTGCACAGCCGATCAAGAAATACAGGAATGTGGAACCGAAGAAAAATGGTAACCCTGCAATCGGCCCGGTACCAATTCCCGTGGCACCAACTTTAAACCATCCCATTATTGCACTGCCCAGCCCTCCAGCAATAGCAGCTGCGATCAATGGTTTTTTTAACTTAACGGTTACACCGTAAAGAGCAGGTTCGGTAATCCCGATAATGGCATTCAGTGCTGCTGTTCCAGCTACAGCCTTGAATTCTTTGTTCTTGGTTTTCAAATATACCGCAAGAGTCGCCCCTGCCTGACCCGAGTTGGCTGCAACTGCAATCCCCATTATATAGTCAACACCATACTTAGAAAGGGATTGGAACATGACTGGCAAGAACCCGTAATGCATACCTGTGATGACAATCAGCGGATAAAATCCTCCGAGAAGAAGCCCCGCTAGCCATCCATAGTTCATGTATAGTGAAATAAATCCGACGGCAATTCCATTTCCTATGAGTGTTCCAGCAGGTCCAAGCGCAATGAGAATGATAGAAGAAACAATGAACAATGTAAGCAGTGGCAAAAAGATAGACTGAAGAACCTTAGGAATGATACGTTTTAAAATCTTTTCCACATAAGACATAAACCACACGCCCAGAATAATGGGTAATACAGACGATGCGTATATGACTGAAGTAATCGGGATGCCAAGTAGGGTGACAGGTGATTCACCGTTCAAAAGAGCACCTAAGTTAGGATGAATCAAAACACCCGCAATCGCCCCAGCGACATATTGGTTAGCATTAAACTTTTTCGCCGTACTAAAAGCAAGAAGGATAGGCAAGAAATAAAATGCCGCATCGGCGAATATAGATAGCAACTTGTATGTGCTACTTTCCAAAGATACGAGTTCAAAAGATGAGAGTAATGTGATAATCCCTTTAAGTAATCCCGCCCCGATGATTGCTGGAATGATTGGAGCAAAAATACTTGAGATGACATTAAAGAAGGAATTGATAATCCCTTTGAAGCCTTTCGAACTTGATGCAGAACTACTATCATCCGAAACTTGACGGTTACCCAGCAATTTTACAAATTCGCTGTGAACATCGGATACCTTATCCCCAACAATAATTTGAAATTGCCCCCCATTGACTGTCACTCCCATAACACCCTGTATAGCCTGAATACCAGCTTTGTCTGCTTTCTCATTGTCTTTAAGGGTAAGACGCAATCGAGTTACACAGTGAGTTACATCTTTTACGTTTTCTTCTCCACCTAATAAAGGCAGTATTTCTTGTGCAATTTTCTGATTGCTCATGCTGATCCCCCCGGGATTTTAATGAAAAACGGAAGCAAAAAAGACCCAAATTCAACCAACTTACGCCCCGCGGTAGTCGTAAGTTCGTTAGAATTTAGGTCTTGCCTGCTCGAAGCAGTTACAATCCTACTTATCCTAAAGAATTATTCGTTTTGTGAATATGAGCATAATTTAGCACGTACTTTGGAATCTGTCAACGCTTACATCAGGTGTGAAGATCTCAACTCCTGTTGACCACTCTTTCAATATGGATCGTCAAATAGAGTAATTCGTCCTTGTTTAAGAGATAATCATAGCTTAGCTTGATGTATTCTTTGATTTTCCAGGCACATTCATAAGATGGCTTATACTTATCTTTCACAATATTTAGCAATTCCTCATCTTTACTTTCCGTCATAATTTTATTAAACATCCGCTGGGAAAAAAATTTGAGATGAGTTACGAATCTGAAGTAGTTAAGCGATTCTTCATCCAAATCAATTCTGAATGTATATTGAACAATGTTTAGGATTTCCTTAATTAATCTTGTGATATTTGCCGCTTCAGGTACATTTTCGTTCATTTGAGCATTAACGATATGGAGGGCAATAAAGCCAGCCTCATCTTCAGGGAGTTCCACACCAAGACGCTCTTTAATTATGGACAGAGCTTCCATGCCGATTCCAAATTCCAATCTATAGAATCGTTTTATTTCCCAAAGGAGTGCATTATGAATATCTATCCCTTGTTGATGACGTTCGATTGTAAAATTAATATGATCGGGAAGCGAAATATATATGCTTTCATTCAGTTTTCGATTCGTTTTCTGCATAGCATAGTTAATAATATCTTCTGTAAGCGACATAATCTCCAACGATATTTTGTTTAATAACGTCTTTAGTCTATCGGTAAGTTCCTTATTCTCAAGGCTGAATACTTTCTCAATTTTGGACTTATCAACGGTGTCGCCTTTTTTCTTTTGAAAAGCGATCCCTAAGCCCATAATCACCAATTCCTTGTTGTCTTCATTCATCGCCGTGATCACATTATTGTTGATCACTCTTGAAATCAACATGAATATCCCCCCAATGTTCAAAAAGCATAAAAAAAGACAAGTCTCCATTGACCACTGTGCTTGTCTGAATTGTATGTGATTCTAACATTTTGCTTAAATGAACGTCAATTATCAAATTTAATGTAATGCTGTGTAGCCATCAACATTTTTGTTGTGCTTTACTTACCTACGGACATGATTTGTTTGGCTAAAATAAGACTTCTCAGACAAATAAGAGACAATTAATAGGAATACTACAAACCATATGTTGCAACACTCCATGCCACCTGGTGAGGATTACGTCAACGCCAGATTTTTCTACTAACCTAGTGGCTAGGTCCAAGACCGACTGTATATATTTCTCGCCTGTCCAGCAGTATGAGATAAACTTTTTTACCACTCTTAATATCATCCTCCGAAAGTCATAGTTAGTTGCTGCCATTCTGCATTTTGGCTCGGCAACGGCCTTGCTCACCGATCCATTCCGGGAAACGTATTTGTCTTTATTGGACGAAGCGAAGGCTAATGGGCAGTTCACCTCCTTTGATCCCAATTATCGGGGGAACCTTTGGGAGGACAGGCTGGAGGAATTTATCGCACTGTCCAGAAGAGGAATTAAACATCATTACGGGGCTGACTAACCGCCATGCTTCATTGGATCTTTTACATGGGTTGGGAGCGAAGATCACGTTAAATTTGTAAAGGCAGCCGATAATCGGCTGCCTTTACATTTGAATAGTGTTTGCAAAATTATAATTCTTATTTTCTAGAATAGGCTCGCAGATTTGCGTACATAGGCCTTGCAAGAGCACATTTCTAAAGTGCTTGCCGTATCAACATCTGACCAATAGAGCCGCTGGCGCCAAACAGGTGAAGCCCTCCTGGAAAGTGTCTTAGAACGTTGATGCTACTTTGGCCACTTCTTGAAGTCCTTCTTTTACAATCACCTCTGCACGATCCTTGTACTGATTATGTCCTTCAATAATAACCTCGGTAGTTTGAATTCCGAAAAGGCCAAGATTCATCTTCACTGGTTTAACCGCTGATTCGAAGGATGCCATCGGCTCTATCGAGTACATTCCTCCACGTGCGCTTAGCAATGCGACTTTTTTATCACCGGCAAGACCAATAGGACCTTCAGCAGTAAATTTAAATGTTTTGCCAACCTGGGAGATATGAGCGATGTAGTTGACCAACGGTGCAGGTGCCATGGTGTTCCAGAGTGGAAAGGCAATAACTACTTTATCTGCGGCAAGGAATTGATCCAGATAACGATTGGACGTTGTTGTGGCTTCCAACTCTTCTGCCGTAAGTTCATAACCTTGACTTAATTTATAGAGGCCTGTGATCACAGTATTCCCATAAGTAGGAAGGTTCTCTACGAACAAATCAAGTTCAGTAATTACATCAGAAGAATGGGTATCTTTATAAGTCTTGAGAAAAGTCTCATACATCTGAACACTTACTGCTTGATCTGCTGGACGATCATTCGCTTTAATAAAAAGTACATTGGACATAGTAATTTCTCCCTTATAGTAAGATATTTATCTCAGTCGATTTCATATTGTGCCTTCTTAAAGCACATTTAAAACTTTTAAATGCAACTGTGATGAGCACATTATAATTCATTTATTCCTTAATCGCAAGTTTTATTTCTGTACGAATGTTAGGTTATAAAATATGCTTTATAACGTTGTAGTATAGGAGTGACACCTGATTGTTTGGTCTGTAGGAGCAATAGCGTTTTGAGGGGGAGCCCTTTCACAGCATTCGTATCGTATTTACCTATCTTCTGAATACAACAATAGACGACTAACTATGATCGATGAAGAGGTATACTTTTAATCACTTTTCTTACAACTAGGGTTTTAAAAAGCTTACTTTCGTCTATTGATTGAACTTACCATCAAAATTTATATGACTATCTAAAAGATATTGGGAACGGGTCTATTCTGGTAGTATCCTTTAATACTTTAACTGGTATTACAATACCATTGCTGTTATTTATATGCATTAGTTACAAGTATGCGAAATTGGGGGGGATGAGCGATCAGTGTACTGTTATAACAAAATCCAGCAAGAAAATAAAAAGTCGCCAATATGGCGACATCCTTTGAATCAGCACATTATAAATTTCGGCTTAGTCTTTCTCAACTTTTACCAATTAAAAGAAATCTATACGGTTAGCGACATCTTCGATTGTAAACTGACTCAAATATTTTATAGTGTGCTGTTCAGTTTCATACAGAATTTTTTCCAATTCAAGATCAAGCTGTTTAGCGGCATCTCCACAATCGATATCAAAATCAGATTCTGATATATCCGTATTTACTGCATAATAAATATCACCTAAAGTAATTAGACCGGGAGCTTTTCGTAAAATGTAGCCCCCCTCACGTCCACCTTTTGACTCCACGATACCTGCAATGGTTAAAGACTGCATGACTCTTCTCATGAATGTAGCATGCGATTTAACTTGACTCGCAATCATTGCACTAGATAAAACGCTGTTACTTTTTGCTAGCCATACGACAGAATGAACGGCTATTTTAAAACGGGGAGGACCGATGTGGATTCCACGATTTGCTGTACTCATATGAACACACCTTTTCTCTGTTTAGTTATTATTGGTTATTTAAACTGAATTTTAACTGATAACAAGCTTTAAATATTCTCAATTCGTACTGCTAAAGAATATATTCCTTCATTAAGACACCAGTCGAGTATAACACCTCTAATCTATATTAGCAGGTACGAGACGTGCTCACACTAAAATCAATGAAAATTCCTGATCTCTCCTACTGGTCCGGCGGGATGGAGAGAACCACATAAGCCCTCAGTGTTACAAACCATCCAGCGGACGATATAAACAGGCCCAAATTTATGAATCAGGATGAACCCCAGCACAGCGGGCCAGTTAGTCTGGCCAGGAAAGATTTTTCCCAACCCTCGGAAAGGTACAAAATCCATTCAGAGTCCCAGCCCCGCCAATAACAGCGGTAAATAGACAAAAACTATGATTCAGCCATTTAGCTTAAAAGGCCCCTTACTGTGCTAACTCCGCTAATGAATAGGAATCATAATACAACCAAGGAATACGTAGTTCTCTCCACTGTATTCCTTTAATTTAGATATATACCTTTACAGCTAATGGTACTTATGCTATTCCATTTTCGGCAGTCAAGTTCTTGTCCCGAGCAAAGGACAAGAACTTAAATCATTAAAATAAAAAAAGCTGTCATTATCCACTTGCAGTTAAGATTGGAGCATCAGGAGAAAAGACTGCCACAATGGAGAACAGTCAAAAAGTTTTTTAAATTAATGAATTATAGTGCTCAGTCAACTTAACTCAAAATACCTTTTTCTTTCCCGTATATTGAATAATAAATCTGCACCGACTCCTTGAACCGCACGCAGCGCATGCACAATCTCCCGCTCCCGCAGAAACTTGAGGCTGTCTTGCAGATCCACATCATCCGTCTTGTCAATCAGCCACTGGTATGTAGCTTGGGCATTTTCTTCGGCGGCTATTTACTCATACAAATCTGCCAGTGGATCACCTATAGCCGCGTGCAGGTTGTGATAAACGGAACCCCTATTGCATTGTTGTAGAACAAGACTACTAGACTGCCGCTGCTTTATTAACTAACGTACCCAGTTAGCATAATGACCTGTTTGTTGACTATATGTCCCTAAATTAAGTTCCCCTTTAATAAAGACTGTTCGGCATAAGAAGATCTCTCTTAGAGAGAGTGTTACTTTGTCTGATTGAACAACTAACGTACACCTTCCTCAATAAAAAATTTCAGCCCTTGAGAAAGATAAGGTATCACCAATTGGATATATTCTTCAGCAGGCTTTGTTTCGTTATATTGCCATTTAACAGCCGCCCCGTAAATGCTCCAGCTTAACATTACAGATGCAATTCGAACGGATTCCTCACGGACTCCTGCATTCTGATTCATCATCATCTCGAAAAATACTTGCTCAAGTTCTTTCTTAATTATCGCTTCTATTATAGAAGTAAATGATTCGAAGCTTTTTCGACATTGGGAAGCCAGCGAAGATTGAAACTGAGTAACCGACATAAATACACTGGCAAGCGTCGTTTCATTGAGCTGGTCATGTATTGAAATTTCTCTCATTACGTTCGTCATTAGATGTTCTTCCAGTGTTTTCTCGAGCAGATCGTATTTATCCATAAAATGATAGTAAAAGGTGGCACGGTTGATCGTTGCTTCTGATGTAATGTCTTTAATGCTGATATTCTTAAAATCCTTTTTCGTTGAGAGGAGAAGAAATGCATCCATAATTAATCTGCGTGTACGTACATAACGTGGGTCGAGCCTGTTTTCCGTCATCTCATCTCACCTCCACTTTTTAGACATTTCACTGGGTATGTCGTATATCCGATAAAAACGTAATTTTATCGGTTGAAAGTAGCATACCAGTACTTACAATATAACTATACAACAAGTGTTGTAGAAATAATAGATGTATGAAAGACGAGGCTAAGTTATGATAATTACAATTTTTGGTGCCAGCGGCGCTATAGGAAAGTTGGTCGTAAAAGAAGCTTTAACACACGGCGACCAGGTAGTGGCTTATGTAAGAAGAGCGGATGCTCTGCCTGAAAATCACCCGAATTTACAAGTGGTTGTCGGTAGCCTGGATGACCACCGCAAAATGGAAGATGCGATTACAAATTCAGACGCCGTGATCAGCGCGATTGGACCGGCGCGCTTGGACCGGCGCTGGATAAATCCAGAAAAGTGAAGGATTTGACGATCGCCCGGGCTCATGAAACCATCATTCAAACGATGCAGGCTTTAAATAAAAAACGTTTTGTCACACTGGGGACGCCTACCGTGAAAGCAAAAGAAGACCGTTCACAAATCGCTACCGTGCTGCCCGGTATTATGGCTAGGTTTCTTTTCCCAACCGGCTATCAGGAGATGAAACGCATCGAGCAGTTGATCCACAAATCAAACCTAGAATGGACTGTCGTACGCATTATCAATCCGAACATCGAACAAGACGGCAAGAGCTATGGAATTTCGTTCGGTGATACGAAGGCAGGCATGAATGTATCTCGGGAAAACGTTGCGAAATGCTTGTACGATTCTGTTTATAAATCTGCCTTTATACAAAAAATGCCGATTGTTTTTAATAAATAAGGAGAAAAAACGACAATTACAATATGGATTATACAAGGATTATTGGCAGCCATGTTGTCTAATGGCGGGATTTGAAAAAAAATTCAGCACCGCTATGCAAGTCGATGCCTTCAAGCGCAGCCGGTGCACTCCTTTTGAGTATTACAGTATCATGACTCATCTTCGGGTAAAAGACGACCTGCTCTATTAATTGACTAGAAGAAAGGATGCCCAATATGTCAAATGTGGATGGGAAACATTTATTCGCTGGGCGAATTGATTGCGGAACAGCACAGGCGGAGGATCAAAGCGGCTGAGCGGGTTACAGATATTTGGCAAATGGCCAAAATGCCGGATGAAGCGGGACTCGACGTATTAGGAGTAGGCGAACATCACACTGAGTAGCGCCCACGGTACGAAAAGCCGTGAAGCGTGCAGCTGCAACTTGATCTACTGCGTTATCAACAAACTACAACAAGGAAAGGATTGCAAGACATGAGTAATATGAAAAATACGATTTTCCAGGGAACAATCCACCATTCCGGTTACGTTGTTCCCGATCTTAAAGAAGCCGTTGATTTTTTTACAGATATCTTAGGATTTGAAGTATTGTTTAGTCCAGGCCCTATGAAGTTTAACGATGACCAGTTAAACAGATATTTCGGCGTTCCTGCCGGTTCCAGTGTAGCAGGTGCTGCTTTTCTGCAATACGGCGGCCTACAAATCGAACTGGCGCAGTGGACGGTGGAGCATCAACATCCCTATCAGATGAATCCTTCCGATGTAGGTGCTGCCCACCTAGCCATCACGGTTTCCGATTTGGACGCAGCTATGACGTATTTCCAGGCTCAACCCTCTGTATCTGTAAGAGAAATCAGCCCACTTGGTTTCTTTTATATTACTGCACCATGGGGAATGGAAATCCAAATCATGCAATTGATGAAACAGTAATTTAATCTAAACTAAAAGAAGGAGTGCTAAACTATGACTCAAAAAGCAAACATAAAACGTTCTGTTCTACATCATGTTGGGATCACAACTGGTCGAATCGAAATAATGGTGGAATGGTATGGAAATGTACTTGGGACCAAAATCAATTTCGAAAAAGAAAACCCTGCCGCTAACTTGAACGGTGTTAAAGGAGTCTGGGTAACAAACGACAGTGCCAACCACCGGATTGCAATCATCGGCCTACCAGGATTACAATCTGAGACAAGCAATGCACCCCGCGTGGGAATCAGTCATATAGCTTTCGAATACGACTCACTCGACGATCTGTTGGATACGTATGTGCGCTTAAGGGACATCGACATTACACCGGTCGTCTCGGCAGATCAGGGCATCAGTATAGCGTTTTATTATAAAGATCCTGATGGAAATACGGTGGAATTGACTATGGACACTCTCGGAGATTGGGACGCATCTACCGAATTTATGAAAACCTCTCTGGCATTCGCAGAACATCCTATGGGGAAGTATGTTGATGTTGACAAAATGCTGGAAGCAAGGTCTCATGGAGCATCTTCCGCAGAACTTCATGAGCGTGCATATGCTGGCGAATTTATTCCTGACTATGAGATGGATGCTAGTAAATTGCTCTAAGTGTCCTAGAATTACTGAGCAGGAAGGATATGAAAACACCCGATACAGTTGTGAGCTGACCGCATGTTACGTGTCCAGGCAGAAAAATGTTACCTTAATTAGTTTTGGGGACCAAGTTCAGATACGGGTGCACGCAACCGGGCCTGTAACCACTTCGTTAAATCAAGGCGCTGCTCAACGAGTTCTGTCGTGAGATAATTTCAATTTGAATGATAACGATAACTAACGTTTAAACAGTATCATTTCCCCAAATGCTTACTAGATCATTGATTTGGAGCGATACGACCCTTAGTTCTCCGCCAATGGCATAGAGTTCCAGCCCCCTGCTTTCCAAGTCCGGGAAAAGGTACATGTCTTTAATGGTATCCACTCTCCTATTGATTGTTGATAAGGTGTTTAACAGCCCCAATCACCTTTTATATGTTTCAGCCTTGATCTTTAAGATATCGGTCGTAGCCTTTCTGTTTGATTTCCAGCCATTTGTCTAGTCCTAGTCTGGACAGCTCGGCCTTATATTCCGCCCATTCTTCTTCCACTTTGCCCGTTTTGATCCATTCTGCCCGTTTGCGGTTAACGTAAGCAAACAAATCGGTTTCCAGTGTAGAGATCTGCTTCTGATCTTCCAGCGAGAAGAAGACTTTCGGGAAATTGTGGTCAGCCTTCATATAAGGAACGAGTCTTTTCTTTATGAGCTCGATCCGCCCCACTGCATCGTCGGGCTTGGTCGTTACAGTTCCGTAATACTCGTCAAGAATTGCCAATGGACCGCCGATATTCGTTTTTTGCCGCAGCTCGACAGGGGCCGTTCCCTTAAGCGGAAGATGCTTCAGCATATGACTCGCTTCAGCATATGACTCGCTTCATCGTATTCAAAAATGTTCTGCTGAGTTTTGTCGCCGTAGGTGCCCCAGTTGTCCTGTACGGACTGGATAGGATCATACAGTTGGTCAATCCATTTTGCCGTAAGCTCAAGATTTTTGTTGTCACTGGTAATCACCATTCTCCCCCGGTCAAAGCCGAGATTGTTCGTGCGGGTCACATTGACTTCACCGCTTGGTCCGGCGAGCGGATTCATCAATTCATATTTATCGTTATCTCCTGAGATGTTCGCCTTATCCCATTGAAAGTAGAGACCATATTTTTCATTCTGGCCTTTGGCCAGATACGTATAATCCTGCTCGAATGACTCTTCGTCGATCAGGTTCAGCTTATACTGTCCGAAGAAAATAAAGTTCTAGACTGAAAAATAGAGTGTTAGACTCGGAAAATAAAGTTTTAGACTGAGAAAATAAAGTATTAGACTGCCCGCGCTTCATTAAGCTAACAGACAGGTTAGTTTAATAAATTCTACTTTATTAAGGTAAGTGTACAGATGTATAATAATGTAATTAGATAATGTAGAGGACTAATAATAATGAGGACTATTGCTGCAACTGATTCGCACTATGAATATATTAAAGAACATGACCATCATATCTTAGAAAACTTAATCTTTTGGTTATGACCTCCACATTAGCGAATGAAGGAGCTCAGCATTTATATAGGAAATTAGGTTATCGAGATTCAGGGTGCTTAATACTTGAAGATGAGCCTTTGGAAATCTTGCTTACTAAGAGCCTATAATTACATTAGTAGATATCGATTACGCTAGCGGGAAACATAGCACAATAACCAGGGAGCGGATTGCCAACGCGGCAGCTGCTCCCTGGTTTCGTTGAAGTAACGGGCAGTTTAACGCACACAAGTCCATGTTTTACTACGTCTATACATGGAATCCTTTTTGCATTGGGGGGATAACAAAAAGTAGAATATTTACTTGTGAACTTCATCGGCGTATAGTGCAACGGTTACTAAAAAACCAACCCCCGAAACCAAAACAGTTCCGGAGGTGATTGCTTTACTTATTTCTCCCTTTTTAAATAGCCTTCCGTTGTCCACTTGCCTTTGGAAGCACAAAGTTTTCCAGAGGTCTGCTGACCTACACCTTAATGGCTTTCCAACACGCATCCAATGTCTGCCGAATCTGCTCCTCGCCAAAAGGATATTTTCCTCCCAAATATCCCCTTATCGAAGTAGCAACCATGCCTTTGATGAGATGACAGCAAAACATTGGATCCATTTCGCTGACGATGCCCTGCCTCTGACCTTCTTCAATAATTCCAAAAATCTCAATCATCGCAGGATTCATCATATTTCTCACTTCTTCGTAGATGTAAGGAGAATCGCTGTATCCTTCCAGAAACAGGATTTCTTTGGGGAAGCTCAGCCCGTAATCCACCATGCGTCTCAGAATGCCCTTGGATCGTTCATAGATAGTAAGATTAGGATCATAGCCGGTCATGATCACCTCTCCCATGTGGATGAGTACACTTTTATAAAGCTCACTAACCAGTTCTTCTTTGTTATTAAAATAATTATAGAAGGTGCTGGAGCCGACATTGGCTCGTTTGAAGATTTTCGGAAAAGTAACGGACTGTATGCCCTCTTCAATGATCAAGTCCAGCGTTGCAACCATAATATCTTCTCGCTTACCCGTGTTTACCCCTCCCTTTACGGAAAATAATTTCTAGTTGATTATAGTTTTGTGACATCACAATGTCAATATTGGAATTATAGTTCCATCAAATTTAGTAATAATTCAGTAATTTTTATTGTATTAAAAGAAAAACCACATAAAATAGAATGGTAATTCTAAAATTATTGACAACTACATCTTCAACCCTTATTGTGATATTAGAAAATATTTTCCACGACCGATTCGCAATGTTCATACAACTATTTATAAATCAGGAGGTCATATCAATGGTCAATTATAAAGGCAAAGTCGCACTTGTTACAGGTGCTTCATCCGGCATAGGAGAGGCATACGCGAAGGATCTCGCCGCAAGAGGCAGCCATGTCATTGTGGTTGCACGCTCGAAGGATAAACTGGAGGTTCTCGCAAAGGATTTGAAAGCTGCCTATGGAGTAAACACCTATGCTTTGGTCAGTGATCTCTCTAAGCCCGGGGCTGCTGGAGAACTGGCAGAACAAGTTAAGGCGCTTGGCCTGAAGGTGAACATTTTGATTAACAATGCAGGGTTCGGCACGCACGGTCGGTTTGAAGAAATCCCCATGGATCGTTACCGAGAAATGGTTAATCTGAATATCACCTCACTCATGGATATGACTGCTCAGTTTTTACCCTACATGCAACAGCAGAAGGATGGCATCATTGTTAATGTTTCTTCTTTTTTGGCTTTTTATCCATTCCCTTATATGGGGGCTTACGCCGCTACCAAGGCGTTTGTGCTATCCTTCTCGGAATCGCTCTGGGCTGAGAACCGGCACTTGGGGATTCGTGTTCTGGCGCTGTGTCCGGGAGCGACCAAAACAGGATTTTTCGATGTGGTCGGTACTACGGATATGCCGGGAGGCGTTACGGGTACTCCTCAGTCCGTTGTAAGGACCGCCTTTCGTGGACTTGAGAAGAATCGCAGCTATGTGGTAGACGGTATCGGCAATTACTGGATTGCCAACAGCGCCCGCTTTGTCACACGTAAATTTATGGCTGCCTTCTCTGAGCGTCTTGGACGCCCTGCATCGAAGAATTAAAAACCGGTATTCTTGGAGAATCATTTTTCGTATATGGAATATTGAACTAACAGAAAACGTTAGTTGAATGACAGCAGCGGTAGTCTAAGACTTTATTTATTAAGTCTTGGTCTACCGCTGCTTCCTCTAATGGATCAGTCTAAAACTTATTTGTCATGATCTGACGATTCTTCAAATCAAAAACTCCATTAAATCAATGGTCTCAGTCTAATACTTTATTTTCACCGAACATATACAGCTCATTAAGATATTTAATCCCCTCTTTATAACCATCCTGATCGGCAGTGAAGACCACTTCCCCTGATCGCCGTTGTCCCCAAGACCGAATGATCCGAACAAAAAATTAAGGTCCTCATTGCCGTTATTGAGTATAAAGGACAGCGGGATTTCATCCGTTTGGCCATTTACAGGGGTTTATTGATTACATATTAAGAAAGTAATACCTCCTTCTAAATTTTGAATAGAATAGTTGAATCTACCGCCTTAATTAATAAGGCGGTTTTTAAAGGGGTCATAAATCAACAATAAGGTTTAACATAGCCTTTAATTTTACTCTGCAGATTCTTTTTGCTTTGATAGCGCTCCTACCAAACCAATAACTACTGAAGCAACCACCAGAAATACAGTTACCCCTGCAATGATAGCAAAAAAGGATTCATCAAAAGCAGTACGACCAGCCTCTTTCAGCATCTCTGAAGCCTGTGCGGGCAGCCCTTCTGCAACCAATAGTGCTTCATCAAGGCTGTCTTTGACATTGGCCGGAACGTTGAGCCCAACAGGAATTTTCATGGTCAAAGTATATACAAGGCCTGACATGCTTCCGATGATCGCTATTCCCGATGCTCCTCCAATCTCGTAGGCTACTTCTTCTATGGATGCAGCCATACCAGCTTTGTGGGGGGGAGCATAGCTCATGATCGAGTGAGATGCTACAGTCATCCCTCCTCCCAATCCTGCTCCTAGGAGAGCTAGTCCGAGAATCTGTCCGGCAAAGGCGGAATTAAATTGCATTAGATAGATCCCCATCCCTAATGCTGCGATAAGAAGTGCCGCACTCTTGATACGTATTACATCAAAGCGATGTAAAAGGGCTCCTGTCAGCGGTCCCGCGATAAGAGCTGCCAATGGTATGCTTAGTGTGTATAGACCAGCTTGCAATGGACTCAGTCCTTCAACCAGTTGAAGGCGTTGAGTCACAATATATTGAATGCCCATCTGTCCAAATGACCCCACCAGTGCAGCGATAAATCCTGTAGAAAACCGGGATACCTTAAATAGGGACAGGTCAATAAGCGGATTGGAGCTTCTGTTTTGACGACGAATAAAGATCATAAGTGCCACTACACCGATAAAGGCACCAATAACAGCAAACATTAGGGAGCCATCACGCCGTGCAAACTCTTTGATTGAATAAATAAGCGCCACCATAGCAATCATAATCTGGATAGAGCCGGTAAGGTCCCACTTTTTTTCTTTATTACCAGCATGTTTTGGTATATACAGCAGAGTTAAAGCAAACGCAATAAGGGCAATAGGAAGATTGATCAAAAAGACCGATCCCCACCAGAAGTGTTCCAAAAGTACTCCTCCCACAATAGGACCAAGTCCCGCCCCTCCTGAAGCAATGGAACCCCAAATACCGATCGCCAGTCCAAGTTCACGCGGATCGGTAAAAGTAACCCTGATAATAGACAATGTAGCAGGCATCATCATGGATGCCCCGACTGCAAGAAGAACTCGTGCAACAACCAACACGTAGGGTACAGGAGAAAAGGCTGCAATAAGTGAAGCTGCCGAAAATACGATTAATCCGATCGAAAATATTTTTTTATAACCTAAGCGATCACTAAGTGCGCCCATTGCGGGAAGCAGACCCGCCATAACAAGCGAATAACCATTCAAAATCCATAGTTTTTCTGATGCAGATGCACCCAGATCATGGGTCAAGCTTGGTAGAGCTGTGTAAAGGATAGTCATATCCATAACAATGAGCAAAAGCGCACTTGATACGACAAATAAAATCATCCAACGTTTGAATTTAGACATCTTTTTCGTTCCTCCATACCTATCTGTATGATTTGATTTTGTGCTCTTATCAATCTAATCTATAGGGTAACCCTATAGTCAAATTCGAATTCCTAGGATACAATGGAAAACAAAGTTTTGAAGATCAAGATGGAGGAAGAAACCGTGTCAAAAAAAAATCGTCAATACTTTACTACTAGCGAACTGGCCAAAACATGTGGAGTGACTAAACATACCCTTTTTCATTATGACGAAATTGGGCTCTTGAAACCTGAGTTCACCAATTCCAACGGGTACCGTTATTATTCTATTCATCAGTGTTACGTGCTTGATATTATCAATGTACTTAAGAAGACAGGAAGCTCACTACAAGAGATCAAGGAATTTATTCAGAATCAGAACACACCTATGTTCGTAAAACTTCTAAAACAGAAACAACGTGCTCTGGAAGTTGAACACCTTAGAATAGAACGGATGCAGAGTTTTCTGAAAAGTGCTATCAGCATGACGGAGCAGGCCATGCATGTTTTGCGAGAAGCTCCGACGTTAGAGCAAAGTGAAATGGAATATTTCATTGCTACACAGTTAGACCCTGAATATGGTGACAAGGGGTTTGCAAGTAAATTAAGTGAACATCGAGAGTATTGTGAGAAACATTTTTTAAATCAAGAATTCCCTATCTGGACCATTCTATCTAAGGAACGTTTTGTATCAGGAAATTACTATCCCGATTATGTGGCCAATATGTTGAAAACTCCTATTCAGGGAGAAAAATTGTTTATCAAACCGAAAGGGCATTATGTGGTCATGGATCATAAAGGATCATACGAAACGATGTCAGATACCTACTCGATTATAAAAAAATACATGGATAGTCATGGGATGATAGTATGCGGAGATGTATACGGAATGGAACTGCTTAGTTATCATGCAGAGAAAAATCCTAACAATTATATAATCCGAATATCCGTTGAGGTTTTAGCATAGTGTGCGGATTTTTCTAACAAGACATTTGGGGAAGATTAGTCAGTTTACCCTTCGATTTATTAAGTTTAGAATTTGAATTTGAATTGTAAGTGATATCATTTTGTATGGGTGAAGAATGTATTTTTAGTTCATTCATGCGGGGACAGTATCCAAGATAGACAATACTCTTTTTTCGTAATGATTGCATTAGCGTCTATTAATGTTTTAAATTATCTCATTAAGTAGCTTTTACGGGTATTCTCTTTTTGGACAGTACTTGTTAAATTTGAACATTGGTGTGTTATTACTCCCCAACGAATAATCTTTAAATGAAGATTATTCGTTGGTGCCACTAGGTAATGCGTGGTACTTCATTTGCTCTAAGTCTGTTTAATTATTAGGTTTCAAAAAAACTTTATAGGTTACATTATGAGCTACCGAGCTTTGAGTACTAGGGCTAGCGTCATAATTATAGTCGTACTCGTTTGTTTCAAAACTATACATAACATCAAGCACACGATAGAGTTGATTATTCCATAAAAACATTTCTCCTTTTCTTGGAACAAAAGGCAAGGCAACCAGGTCAAATTTTTCAGCGTAGTAGTCCTCTTTATCATTTAAAACGATTGCTAATTCGATAACTTTCAATTCCTCACCTCTCATCTGTATAAAGTTGAGCAACTCCGTCGGCTGTGTAAGTCTCTGATTTACTGTATTCCCATTTTTGAGTCAGAGTTACCCCTCCAGTGTTCGGTCCCTTAAAACAGGTAGTATTCGTCCAACCGGTTCCCGTTTTTAAAAGAAACCCCCGAGCCAATTGTATCGTGAAGACTTCTGATCCAATTCCTTTCAGCTCTTATTTTGTTTCGTTGCATCTCCCCGTTTAACCCGAGTTTACACTGACCCAGGGAGCGCTTAATAGCATCCGTTCATTTAGAGGTTTTCAGGCTGTGAACCAGCTACTCCCCATGTTTCCCCGTCAACTTTATAATCACTGCCTCTCCACTGAAGTATGTAGTCTCCAGAACGCAAACCATCGCTGAAACCTTGGTCATTAGAATTCCAAGTCACTGTGTCGTGGGGAGCGATGACTAATCCATTTATATATAGTTTGTTTGAACCGCTGTGAGTTAAACTTACCTTTACTGGATGATCAGAGTGATTCTTCATACAAAGTTTAACATGACCCCATCCTTTAGGGACACTAAAGGCTTCTTTTACAGTTGCACTCCCGCCCGATCTTTGAGAAATTATCTTGTTTCCACTAGTTTTACTTGCTGAAGCTGCACCTGTACCTACCATAGCTGCCATAGCTAAAGTTAAAATCGAGAACAGAAATATTATTTTCTTCAACATTTCCCCACCCACCTATTTTTTGATATGCTCTACCTTAAAGGGACTACCGATTACAATATAGTAGGTCCTTTTATATCTACTCTAACTGCTTACGAAAGAAATAGAATTCGTTAATCTTGATGGCTCCTCCTATACTTGGTCGCCGTGTATCACAATATCCACTATATCCTCTTCCAACGGTTGCACTACATAACTCTTACCTGGCTGGCTTAATGCAGCAGCAAATAGTTCTAAATCCGATTTTAACACTTTATATGTATGCTTCATGCTGATCACCTCAAATAGCTATTCGTTGAATGGTATGTTAATTCCTTCAACAAAGCAAATCCCCGCCAACCAATTAAGGTTTAGCGGGGATTTGCTTTACTGATGTTTAAGCTCCTCCTTGTTGATCGAAAAGTACGATACTCTGATGTTGGCTATGAGTCTGAACAGGTACAGTCACGATAAACAAAAAACTAGTTGCGACGATCAATAGCGCCATTTTTCTTAACATCAGCTATCCACACCCTTTCAATAAATTCTAAATATGCTGCCTTGGTTTCGGATACTGCATAAGCTCGATAACGCTCAAACAACACCATACATTTTATAAAATAAGTCTCATTATTTAGTGTATGATAACTTACCATTGAGTACATCAAATGTTTAAAACCATCATAGTACATCTCATGATTTAAATAATAATAAGCCAATTCATAACCAAATCGTACAAACTGTTCTGGTATAACTTGTTTAGTATATATGTCATTAGATTGCGGAAATTGCAAAAGTGAATTAATATCCGTTTCAAAACGCTGAAGTATATCACTTACGTCTATCTGGTATCGGTTTGCAGTCATCATAATGTTCAACAGTTGGGCAACCTTATCTTGTTCAGATGTATCTGATGGTGCACCAATATATTCAACATAATCATATAAGGCGTTTATATCTCCAGATAAAAGCTTATTTGCGACAACGTTAGCTTGCGCTAGGCTTCATACACATTAACACTATTTTATCCTGCTTGTGCTGTTACTCATATTCTTTAACTCTACGATAGAATGTGTTTGGCTTCATTTACATTTCTACACGCTTCATTGCTTCAACTGCTGTTATGCTGCCTTCCTTCCATTCCTCATACACCATAATGAAGGCATCACTTATTGCCTGTTTAGGCCGACCCAATACCCCACCGTGTCCAATGGTTTTACGCACCGTACAACGGTTTAACTCTACGTTAAAACTAGCGCCATATCAAGGGATTCAACAAGTTGTCGAAAGCCTATAGCTGATTTCTTATGTATCATTGCCTGTATATAAGGGTTTCTTCAACTTGAGAAAAGCCAAATCTTTTTGATCCATTACATGTTGTGGTTTATTTCAAAATGAAAGGAGCCTCATTCACCTTTCAACGAAATACCTATTGGTCATATACCAAGCCTTACCCTTCACAGTATCAACCATACCCTTTTTATTATCCAAAAACACAATATCACCACACTCTTTACAGCCCCATTTGTTCCTCTTATATGCTGATTCCCCTATATATGAGCTTAGATGATAGCCAATTATAACTCGAGTGGCTACATCAATAATAACCAGTAACCATATACGTTCTATTGTGTCAGTTATCCAATCTCCTTCAGGAGTTTTATAAGTAATTGTAAAAAAAGCATCGATTCGATGTCCATCAAATTGAACTCTTTGGTATGGTCGAACTAACAAGGGAGTTATGGACTCAATATTATTTGAATTTACCCTCTTTGCATTGCGTAATGCTTCTGAACCATATAGACTTGCAGCTGCAGCAAAATGATTAAATTCATTTGTTTTAAAATATCTGTATAAAGATCTCTTTCCACGATCTGACGTATTAAGTGGATAATCTCTTTCCCCTATTCCTTCTTTTTTACATAGTTCTATAAAGTAATTATGAATATCTTTTCCCCTTACAAATTGTGGTTCTTTACAAGAACCGATTTTTCGCAAGTGTGCTTTGCTAATCTTTTCTTTTATTGCCGGAAAATCATCCATTAGTTTTGAAAAAGCTCCGGGTAACTTTTTTGAATGATCTTGCACAGCATTTAAGCCCACAGAAGTTTGGGCTTTTCTTTGATAATTAGAAATTCTTTTTTGTGGTATGAGAGCTCTAAATCCCCAAATGATGTTTGTATCTTTATCCCACATCAAGCATCTTTTTATCAGACGAGTAATCTCTTTTTCATTAATACCCGCAGCTTTAAAAATTTCTTTGTTCGTTAACTTTTGTTCCATATATAAACTAACTGCAAGTTCACGTCTTTCGTATAATTTAAGATCCTCTTGATTCAATAATAACTTATTTACTATCGGCCAATTTGATAAATCAAGATATTTCTCGTGCATTTGGAACAATTGTAATAAACGTTTTCTACTCAACGTAAATACACCTCCGTTTCAGGACCAAGAGGCTTTTGATCAATGTTACTTGAAACTAATTGCTGAATGATCAATATATACAGAGTCTTTTGAAACTCATACATATTTGAAATTTCTGATAATTGCGTTTCAAGATCCATTATGTTGTTTTTACCTTCTTGGATTTGGTTGATTATTCTATTTTTTAAGTCCATATTTATTGAAGAGATATCAAAATTATAGGGAAGCAGACGTTTTTTATTTTCTAACAGGATTCGATTTGAATATATCTCTTTCTCCGTTGCAATAATGTGTTTGTGCTTATTAAACTGTGCCCACAGCTTTACAGCATTAATTTTTTCAACAACATTGGTACTGAAATTCCCATTATGAGGATCGATTTTATTAGTATGTGTGATATTAACAAATTCCTCAGAATTATTCTTTTTGACCCACATATCAATCATAGCCTTGTCAGGTTTATCAAAATATGAGTGGGTGATTTCAAACGGTTTTTCGCAATAATTTGTTACATCCGGATCCATTTCAATTAATACCCAGTGATCATATTCTAGCTCTCCATAAAACGTGACTTCTCTGTTAAGTTTTTTACTAAAAGCAAACCATCTATTTACCCCAATCTTATTTAACTTAATAGGTGTATACATACATCCACCTCATTATGGAAGAAATACTATCAATGAAATGATTCGTCAAATATTTCAATATTCCTTTTTCTAAGAAAATCTAATTATGTCGAAATACATCCAATCATTTCGATTAAAAGAAAAATCTTATGTCATTTCCTAAAGTAACTCTGGCTATAATCGCCGCTTTAAATATTACAAACTCCCCGTAAGGGATAAACTTGTTGTCACTGTAAATTTATTGCCACTGAACACGAATAATTTGTTGTAAATCTTCCACACAAGAGGATGAAAATAAATTTCCATAAAATCTAAATTTGTTGAATTATATAAAAGGAGGTTTGCGCCATGCCACTTAAATCTCAGAGAGAAAGAGACAAAGAGAAATTAGAACAAAAGATTATATATTTTCCCTGGTACGTTAACAATTTTGTAGAGTGTAAATCAAATAAGCTTTCACCCTCTACACTACTCGGGTATTTGTTCGATTATGAGATTTTTTTCGGTTGGTTGATCTCTGAAGCAGGATGTCCAGTCGAGAAGATTAAGGATGTCCCTCTCTCCTTCCTGGAGAATTTAGACCTTAAAACGGCCGATTCCTACCCGAAGTTCTTGGAAAAACAAAAAGTCACTGGTAGCACACGACGAAAACAAAACAACGAGAAAACGATCGCTCGCAAAATGGCTTCCCTTAAGTCATTGTTTAGCTACCTACAGAATTTTGCTGAAGACGAAAAACATATGCCGTTGCTTAAAAGGAATGTTATTGAAAAAATCGAGTTTTCTACAACAAAAATTGACATTCAAGACCAAGCTAAAATCGTCCATCAAAAAATACTTGTTTCCGAAGAAGCCGTAGAAGAATTTCTTCATTTTGTAGCTTACGATTATGGCAAGCAACCTGAACTCAATAAAAGACATCTATCCTGGTACGAAGATAACCGCGAACGGGACACTGCCATTGTTAGCCTCATATTAGGCTCAGGACTTCGCGTAAATGAAGTAGTTAACTTAATCCTTATAGACATCAATTGGGAAGCGAGATGCCTCCTTGTGGCCCGCAAAGGAAAAAAATTGCAATCAGTCCCCTTCTCGATGCGTTCAAAGCTGGATCTTGAAGAATACCTGAGGATTCGCAATTCTAGATACCAACCGTCGGTTTCAGAAACGGCCCTGTTTCTAACTAAAGGTGGTAAACCTATGACGAAAAACGCAATGCAAAAGATGGTAAATAAATATTCTAGTGCCTATGGAAAACCTTTGAGTGTCCATATACTACGGCACACTTTTGGAGCTCAACTGTATAAAAAGAAAAAGAATCTGAGACTTGTCCAAGATATACTCGGTCATTCTGATCCCAAAATAACCACACTTTACACCCATATTAGAAATGACGAGCAAAATCATACGGTAGATGATATGGATTCATTCGAATAAAGCAGGCATTTACGCGGTCATTTTGACCGCCTTTAATCTTCATTTTAAGACGAATAGTATAAAAGTTACGGTAGACCGAATTTTTTTTATACTTTCATAGTAGTGGATGATAGAACCTGTATCTTCTTCACTTTAATTGGACAGAAAAATTAAATGTAGCAGATACAAAGCATCGATATGTATTGTAGATTGGAGCAAAAAATAATTATGTCTTTCCACAAAGTAACTCTAACTATAGCCGCCGCTTTAAATATTACAAACTCCTCGAAAGAGGTGAACTTGTTGTCATTCTCCTCAAAAGGGGTAAACTTGTTGTCGCAATTTAGTGACAACAAGTCTCCCCTAAATATAAAAAAATCCTGATAATATCAGGACTTAGTAGGGGTAAACTTGTTGTCACTGTACAAGTGATGTCCTTCGACAGCAATACTGAGTCACTTGTTCTGATTCTGGTACCGTTAAAGGACAAGAACTTGTACCCTTTGTCGTAAAACTTAGCATCTATTGGAAATGATGATGAATTTCGTTAGCTTAACAAAAAGCAGCCGATCACTTTGACCAGCTGCTCCCCTGTAAGCTTAATGAATTGAGAGTTTCTCTGTGATAAGTCCCCCTCTTTTCACCCATGAATTATATTAGAGGTACATTTTCATTTTCTCATCGATCATTTTATAACGTTCTCATAATAAGATATATCGTGTGGCACAAAATTATCTTTGCCTATAATTTTATCAATCAATATTTTATTTTCGTCATTCATTTCGAATCCTTCAATTCTAATTTGATCTATTTCACGCCGCCAATAAAGCACCAAATACCCCTTAATACAAAAGTAGCTCGCTTTAATAACAGCACATTGTAACCATTTTACCATTATCGATGATACGGATCGCGATTGATCTTCAACTAACCTGCCCGTAGCTTAACGAAAGAAGCAGTCCAATACAAAAAGGGTTAATGTATGACGATTAAATAGAAGAAAGCTGCTAAGACAAAACGGTATAGAGCAAACCATTCCAATCGAAGTCGCTTAATAAGTTTAATGAACGTTACTACTGCAATCATTGCCACAAGAAAGGATGTCGCAAAGCCAATTAACATTAGAAAAAAATCGTCAGAATTCAGCAAATCGCGACTATCGTACAAATCCAACAAGCTTGCACCAAACATAACAGGCACGGAAATAAGGAACGTAAAGTCTGCGGCGGCTTTTTGGCTAGTGCCAAGCAAAAGGCCACCTGAAATCGTCGAACCCGATCTCGAAAATCCCGGCCACAAAGCCAAACATTGGAACAGGCCAATTCCGAAAGCTTGTTTATAATTAATCCCATCAATCGTATCAGCAGTTTCAGTTCTCCTACTCCGTGCTGCGATGATCATCAACAAGCCACCAGCAACTAGACCGATCAAGACAGGGATTGGGCCGAATAATTGGCTTTTTATTGTGTCCTTGAAGAGAAGATATACGATTAATGCTGGTAACATAGCCAAAATCATATGAATTGCATTTAATCCTTTACTTTGGGAAAAATCCATTCTAATCAGATTAGCCCCTATCTCCAAATATCTTTTCCAATAAAGAATTAAAACTGCCATCACTGCACCCAACTGTATAACAATTTTAAAAGTTATTGCAGCGTCTCCCTCAAAGCCAAGCAAATTTCCTGCTAAAATAAGATGCCCAGTAGACGATACCGGTAAAAATTCAGTTAAGCCCTCTATTATGCCAAGTATTATTGCTTTAATTACATCAGTCATCAGTGGATATCCCCCTTTCGGAAATAAACTCGTTTAACAATTTCCAGTATAAGGGGGACATCACTATATTCCCATCGATTAACATAACAATATTAAATTCAGTATGACATAACTGTCACATTGCTCATTATTTTAGTCTTAAGTAACACCTATGACTAAATAATTTGTTTCGTCTCATCATACGTTGCGTTTTCTCCAACCTCATAAGAATGTTGAACCAAAAAATCAATGTCCATTTTCAGCCATCTCTAATGGACATTATAACAAAATTACTTCTTTTTAAATATCTCTATTATCTAGGAATCTCTCTATCTGCTCTTCTTCTACTCATAGGAACGACCAAAGTGCAGTAAAATATCATTCACCGATTGCTCTGGTGACTGCTCCGAACTGTCCAGCCAAAACCCGATTTTAGGCGTTTCCTTCAAAAACTCTGAATACAAATTTTCTACCGTAAAGCCAGTGTACCCGACTTTTCCTCTTAATTTTTCACGCTCTTTTACCACCTCTACATTCGGACACAGCACAACTACCTGAACCGGGTAATCCTTTAACTGCTCCATCATATAGGATAATTCCGCTCCATAGTAATTATCCTGCAAAACAACATAAAAACCATTGTCATAATAGGTCTTTGCTGCATTTGCGGCTAACCGATAACGCAAATATAATTGACGGACTGCTTCTTCGGACGGTTCAGCGGACATTTCTTCGCGTCCTGATACAATCATGCGACGGAATACATCGCCACGCAGATGAACACCTTCTCCCAGCTTGGAAGCCAGAAGCTCCGCTACCGTTGACTTTCCAGAAGCCATAACGCCTGTAATTAAATAAATTGCTTTTTCCATAGCAAACTGCCTCCTTCTTTTTATAAAAAAATTATTTTGTTAGCAACCAACTTTTCGACCTCATTACATAACTGTTCCAACTCATTAACGACATTCAATGGGACTATGTTCTTGTACCTCAACAAAAAACAAACAAGTGTAATGTTTAAAATATTTTTGACATAAAATACTGGTCGAAAAGTGTGTCATTTATCACTAGTGAATTTCTTTTTATGCCTTCTATCTCAAATCCCATTTTCTTATATAGAGATAACCTGCTTCATTTTGAATGACCACTGTAAGTTCTAACCGTAAGATATTATGAGTTATTGCCCAATGCTCTAGCCTTTGAAAAAGATTTGTTCCTATACCACGCCCTGTGTATTCTTTTAAAATACCTATAACTAGGTAGGCTGAATGTTGTTCTTCTTGTATCTCCGCCAATGACTGCTAATTATCCTACTAACTGTCCACCTTGTTCTGCAACAAAGACGTTGAATTCCATTCTTTGTCCATTCTTTCCAACCATTTATGTTGTTGTTCAGGAGAACCTTTTCTTTCTCCCTAGTTCCATTAGCATAAAATCAGCCTCGGTTAAGTGTCAAACTGATTATTTCACGGTGCCAAAGTAATATTGGGCTGCGGAGGCGTGGACATTCCGTCTCCGAGATAGTAATCAGTCAAATGGGATTGTTGATACCCTTTGATGGTCATGCTGTTTCGATAAGCCGGGTTCTGCGCGAGTGTATAGAGTCTAGTGTCGGTAGGGATATCTGTTGTAAAGACGACGAGCTTGGTATTATCATTACTCACCATAACGACCTCTTCTCGCCAATCGCCTAAGATATCGCCATAAAATATGGGTGCTTTAAGATAATTGGTTGTTGCATTGTGATGTTTGTAGAGTGTTTCCAAACGAGAAGTAGAATTTGTATTATAATTCCATTTCTCGATAATTTTTTCGTGTGAATTTTCACTTAAGAGGTCCTCGTCCCACCATATACGAAAAGCAGGCCAAGGTGCTTTTACCTCGCTTTGGTCCGTAATTTTTGTATTCGTAGGACCGTTGTAGATGCCTGTGAAGGACCATACTTCATAACCTGGGTAACGAGGATCAAGGTCACCAACATTACCACGTCCAATGTCTCCTGCGGGAGGGGTGGTAGAATGTTGCCAGATCATTTTACCTGTACCTGCATTGTAGTAATATTCGAGCAATCCTTTTCTGTTATCCTGCTGGATACCATAGCCATTAAAGTCGGGCGAGTCAGGATCGAACTTACCGATATAGAATCGATCACCATGGACCACATCATATTCACCCAACGTGTAGCGTAATGTACCGTCCCCGTTAAGGACATACCCAATTTGGGAAATCTCATCTTTACCATCATTTTCTAGATCGACAATGCGAAATTGATGACCATTTGCAGCGCCGGTGATATTTTAAAGCCATTTCCAATCCATGGCCAGTTTGTTCCCATCATAATGATAAGCTGCAATCATGACATTAAATGATTTATCTGGATTGCGATTTTTCATATAAGCAACAATACTTGGTGTACTCCCGTCGAGATAACCGATACCTAATTGCAAGGCAAGAGGACCGCTTCAAATATAATCCTCAGGAATATCACTGTAAGCTTTGAGTTCACCTGTCATTCCATCGACGATAGCAAGCCATTGTTTACTGTCACTTTCTTCCGTGGTCCATACGGTGCCATCCCCAAAAGTTACACCATTGGCGATTCTGAAAATAACTTCTGCTTTGCCGTCCCCATCCAAATCATAGGCGGTAGCACCATCCCACTGACCTACATTAATCGTGGTGGAACCGGGGGAAATATTGTTTTTGTTGGTGCTGTTAGGACCAAGATCGATAGACCACAAGAAAGTGCCGTCTCGTCTATAGGCTTCAAGCTTTTGAGTGGTAGCAGTGTTACGAGATAACAGAAAATCGATGACAGTTTTACTCTTGCTCTAATAGTATGCTCTTTCGGTCACTACGCTCTAGCATGCATCCATGTTCTAACTTTCGTACGTATATTACAAACCTCGTAATCAACATCAAACTAAACGATCAGTTTCCCGTACAAGTCATAGATATAGGTATACGTCATTTCCGTTTTTCCGGACGTTACGCTGGCTTCCACCATGAGTTTGTTGTCATCTCGAATTACGGCCAATTCGTACCATCATTGACTGCCGCGCAAAATTTACCCAAAGGGCATATGTGCTTAATAGACTAACGTATTCTTAGCGGGCAACAAAAAGAGGGGCTATTTCGCCCCTCTGCATATCGATTTATTGCTTTACAGTATCATTAACCCACTGTATAAAGTTACTAGTGCTGTTGCCGGTACGCTCGGCAGTTGTATGTCCTTGCGCCCAGACGGTCTCAAAATCAACATCCTGCACACCCACGTAGTTATTGAGCACCAGCGCCAGCCTGGTTTCAACAGTTAATCCCGTATCTCCTTGCTCAATGCCCGTATGAATCCTCCAATACGGAGCGAACTTGGACGTTTTGTAGCCATCATACAAGGAATCAAGGTGTGGCAAATGTGGTGGAGTTGGATTCTTTGGAGGAATTGCTATCGGGACGCTAGCTTTCAGGTGCTCCGCCGTCCGGATTCAAATCGAAAGCTCAAAAGGATCATTTACCACTTCGGGGTTTTTAGTTGATCTCCAAATAATCAATGTAAGCATCCCACGTCCCGTTATCAGCTGTTACAACGAGCTCAATCTCTTGATTACCGGTTCCATGGCTGACATTGTTTAGAGTATAAACCGCAGGATAGCTCCCGCCGAAGTAAAAGGTCCCCTTTGTCTGTCCGCCGATTTTTAAGTCGACTCTGGCCATTTCGGAGTTGTTCGAAGCACCACGGAGGGAGAAATTATGGGTACCACTCTCGAAATACTGCGTGTATTTCACCGAATCATTGTTGGCATATAAAGCGACTCCGTTGAACGGCGAGCTAATATTCGAGGTGTACTGACCGCCTTTGGTCATACTCTCGGTTTCCTTTTTCGTACCTGTGCTTGGCGTACCATCGCCACCGCCACTGCTTCCACCGTCAGGCGCGACCGCCCGGCCGGTGCTCGGCGAGATCATGCCAGAGCAAAGGCCCCGGCTCTTGAGATTCTGCGCAATCTGCGGGATCGCTTGGAGTGTAGTCTGGTACTGGTCATGCATCAGGATCACGTCGCCGTTTTGCAGCCTGCCCGCGGCAACTACGATTTGGGCGGTGGTAGCGCCGTTCCAGTCCTGGGAGTCAACGTTCCATAGCACTTCGGTAAGACTGTTTTGGGTCTCAATGGACTTTAAGGTCGCGTTGGTCGCGCCGTACGGCGGACGGAACAGCTTCGGTGCGGTTCCGGTAATCGATTGAATCGTCTGCTGCGTCCGCGAGATTTCCGACGACATCTGCGAGCTACTTAATGTAGTCATGTCCGGATGCGTATAGGAGTGGTTGCCGATCCACATGCCCGCGGTCGCTTGGTCCCGTACCAGAGACGGGTTATTCTGCGCGTTTTGCCCGATATTGAACATCGTTGCGCGCAAGCCGGCCTGCTTCAGCGCATTAAGCAGTTTTGTCGTATTACTGGTATTTGGGCCATCGTCGAACGTCAGACCTACGTAACCGTTCGGGCAACTGGCATCAGCAGCACTGGACACTGGCATCATCGGAATGGAGAACAACGTACCGAAGAGTACCAGGGCCACTGCCCCTTTTACTAGTTTTGCTTTGAGCATAATAGTACCTCCTCTTAATAAAATGCTAGTATAGTTGTTCGCACTCCGAACCGCTTCAACTCACTCTACAATTTTCGGGATTTGGCCTCATCTCCTTCCGATCATTTAACATCCCGAAATAAGCGTTTTCAACGAATCCGGCGGGGAAGATCCCACCGGATTTTGTTTGAAAGGATCATTTACCGCTTCGGGGTTTTAGTTGATCTCCAAATAATCAATGTAAGCATCCCATGTTCCGTTATCGGCATTTACAACGAGCTCAATCTCTTGATTTCCGGTTCCATGGCTGACATTGTCTAGGGTATAGACCGCAGGATTGCTCCCGCCGAAGTAGAAGGTACCCTTCGTCTGTCCACCGATTTTTAAGTCGACTCTGGCCATGTTGGAGTTGTTCGAAGCACCACGGAGTGAAAAACTATGGGTGCCGCTGGAGAAATTCTGCGTATATTTCACCAAATCATTGTTGGCGTATAAAGCGACTCCGTTGAACGGCGAACTGATATTTCCGGTGTACTGACCGCTTTTGGTCATACTCTTGGCTTCCACTTTCGTACCTGTGCTTGGAGGAGGAGTAGTTCCGCCGCCGGAGCTGCCGCCGATCGTAATTGTATTACTAGTCACAGTAGCACTCCCACTGCTTTGATATCCCTCTACCGTAAGCGAAACTTCATACATCTTACCCATTGTCATTCCTAAGCTCTCCCACTTTTTGAAGTGTTCGCTAACAGATATGATTCCGCTCGTGCGCTTCGACGTCCGGACACTCCAATACTGCTTAAAAGTTGCAGTGCCTTTAATGGAAGGTTGGTTGACTCGAATGGTCTCATATATGTCATATGTCCCCCCGTCAACGGTAATGGTGCCCTTTGATGTTGCTCCGGGCGGACGCCAGCTGCCCCAGCTATCGACGATGTAATATTCTACGAGCGGGTCAACGGTCCACCCATAGACACATAAATACGAATTGCCGTTTGGCTGGTAGTTGGCACTGTAGTTTACTGATATGTTTCCAATTTGCTGGTGTGTCTGGGTCTCGTTGAATTTCTTGCCTTTACGGAATAACGCATTTCCGATGTTACTCCACTGGGCACTGAACGTGCCACCACTATTGAGAGTCATACTTGTGGTCCCGGAATCCTTCCACAACTCATAGTAGTAGCCGTCTTGGGTGCCACTTTGGTTTGAGGTGATCGTTGTTGCCGCCTGTGCGGTTACTGCTGGTAATGTAAGCGAAAAACAAATCAAAATTGCTAAAAATAACCTCATTCTTTTTTGTTTCATTCGGCATTCCTCCTTTTTGGTTCATTTGCATTTAGTCTTACTAGGATGCTGTGCAGGTAAAAAACTACAATTATTTACACTAATTCAATTATAAGTGTTTACAAAAAGTATTTTATCATAGTTCACTTCATATTTAACCTGCAAAAATTTAAGCTTATACTGTAAAAAGTTTAGTTTTTTGTGGTTGGAAATGGAAATAGCATAGCCCATGTTGTCCATTTTTTCCGGCTTTCAGGAGAAAAATCCTCCAATATAGCACATGTCCACATTTCGCGGGGGGAGATCAACTGGCGAGTTACCGGAACACCTCCCACGAGTTCGATACTTCCCAATAAGGGATTGCTTTAATGTGTGACAAATTACTCTTAGAAAGAAAAAACGAACTCCTTCCCTGATAGGAATAGTTCGTTTTTTTGTTACTACTTAGGTCTCCTTGTGGAAAGATAAATTTTTCTCGCATCCTGTAAGGATTTCCAACCCTCGTATCGAAGTATATAGTTAACGAGAAACAACCAGGAGCGAGACCAAATGAAACTAACCCCTGAACAAGTGATGACGATTTGCAAAGGCGACAAAGAAATTGCGGCGTTCGTCCAAACGCTCCTGGATACAATCGATCGACAGGCTGCTCGCATTCAACAACTGGAGAAACGCGTCCATGAATTGGAGCGGGAACTCGGAAAACGTAGCCATAACAGCAGCAAACCGCCCTCCAGCGATGGTCTGCGTAAGCCGACCAATCTGCGAACGCAAGGTGGCAAAAAAGGAGCGCCGAAGGGACGCCCTGGCACTACGATGTACCAGGTACACAAAGAGTCGATTTTGTCGTTTCTTTGGCGTACCCACATTCCGTTCGACAACAATCAGGCGGAACGCGACCTGCGAATGGTCAAGGTCAAACAGAAGATCTCCGGCGTGTTTCGAACGGAGGCCGGGGCGCACATCTTTGCCAGATTGCGTAGCGTCGTATCCACTTTGATGATGGGTTGGGGGTTGGGATTTTAAAAAATCGATTTGCAATAAAGCTGGAGAATCATTGTGGGAAACACATTTTCATTGTAGGAGTTTTGGTTCAAACTCAAACTACTTAAAGCTTAATGATCCTTGGCATAATTTAAACCTAAGCGATAAGCTTGGTTCAGTAGCATTTCGTAATGATCGGGATTTGAATCCAGGGTCTTATATAAAAATTCAACCTTTGAATTTGAAACACCGCAATAATCTGCAATGCCCACATTGAGCAGATGAGTAATCATTTCATCATAGTTGCGCTTTTTCATCTGTTCTTTCGAAACGCCAGCCAAACCAATCCACAGGACATGCTGATGATGAAGGTGGTTCGAACCGTACGCAAACCCATTGTTCCATACACGGTCAATATACCCTTTTAGCATAGCCGGCAAATGCCACCACCAAAGTGGAAAAATAAATGCCAAAGCATCATGCTCCTTCAACCGCCATATTTCCATATCTACTTCAGGGGAAAAGGACTGTTTCGTAGCTGACCAGTCGGGTTCATCTGCTTCTTTTAAAACGGGATCAAAGCCAATCCTGTGCAAATCCAATATCTCATAGTCGTGGCCAGCCTCGGCAAGACCTTGTACGAAACGACCGGCCACCTCAAAGGTCAAGGAATCTTTTCTCGGGTGTGAAACAACGCTTAATACTTTCATGCTTGTATCTTCACTACCTTTCTCAACAGCTAACTTCTAGCCATGATCAATGCCTGATGCTATTATAAACAGTAGGAAAATGATCTGGAAGTACGCACTTTTAAGTTCTATAGGATGATACAAGTGCTATAGGAACATGGAGGTGCCCTAGATAGATGCCCTAGAAACCGACCAAAATAACGGATGAATTAAATGGATGTTCTTTTCTAAGCAAAACAAAGCCTTTAACGGAGGGTTAAGAGATGACTGAACAGAGGGAAAATAGCGTTCAAAAGAAGTATCAAGTTGGAGTAGAGGCGGCATTAGAAGTAATGGGAGGAAAATGGAAGCCTTTAATTATCTACCATTTGATGACAGGACGGAAACGAACGTCTGAGCTTCGTCGGTTAATGCCCGGCATTACTCAAAAAATGCTGACCAATCAGCTTAGAAGCCTGGAAAAGGATGAGATCGTTACACGAAACGTTTATAATGAGATCCCTCCTAAAGTGGAGTATGAGTTAACGGCCTACGGCTGGGGATTAAAAACCGCGCTAGACCATTTATGCTATTGGGGAGAGGATCACTTGGAAAAGGTTCATGGCGACAAATCCAAGGTTTTGGAAGAATTCCAAGGCTGCTGTATAGAGTAAATTTAAGTTACTACTTAGCTCCCAGTTCATGAGAAGAGAGTGACGTGGCCACTGCGCCAGAGAGGGGACCTCCGATCGCTGTTAAAGACCGATTTCTTGATTGTGCAAGGAATATAGAGGATGAAATCGATCTTTAAAGGCGAACACTACTGTTTTTCCAGCCTCCCTCTCCCCTCCGTTTCTGTTACGTTTGCCAGCCAACCTAAGTAGTAACGTTTTTTTCTACTATTTTAGCAATACTGACCAATCAGGGTCTTTATATCGTTTATCTACCACTTCCCTTACCAGGGTAAGCTCCTCCGGAATTTGGTCTAACCCCGGAATTCGGAATTCATAAGGCTGCTGTGTCTTACGATCCCCCATGCTGATAAATCCCTCTGTCCAATTATCAGCTAGGGTATTTACAAATGATGACACTCCCCTCTTACTTACATCATACTGCTTGCCTGCTGAATCGTATACTTTCCATTCCTCATGTCTTGTTTCATTTTCTATTTCCCCGTAGAATGAGACCGCCGTTTCATATGTGCCGTCGCCGCTTTGCGATTTCTCAAGCGAAGTTCCAACCAACTCGACTTTATCATTCAATATTTTAAAAGCTTTCGGCTCTGTCAGCTCCGACGGCCTAAAGCAAATCCTGCTTCCGTCCATTTCCGCGACCGAATATCCATCCAGGACAAAACGGTACGGTTCATGCTCAGGCAGGTACTTGAAAGTATAACTCCAACGCATTTTCCCATTTCCGATCACTCTATGATCAGATGTCATCAGGCTGTCCATGTAACCCTTTTTTCTCGGATTCACCGAATGAATCTCTTTTTTCTCTATGGTTTCGAAATGAAAGCTCAGCATCTGATTTTCCCATAAATCACGAGGGGACCTTGCCATTGCCTTATTATCAAGTTCGGTCTCCATTTCGAAACGTACTCCTTGCACCATTCTCGTCAGCCTTTTTAATGTGACAGTCATGCCGTGCGGCGTTGTGTAGCTGCCTGACAGTTTCTCTATTTTGGTCTGCCTGTTTGCCTCTTTCATATCAATGTCAAAGCTAAAGTCCCAATTTCCTTCTATTAAAGGTTCGTTCCTTTGTCCAAGCGACCCAATATCCCCTTCTATCGTAATCTTGTCTGTTTGCAGCGGCTCACTAAAGAAAGCAACCATATAATAAAAATCACTTGTGTATCCCATATCGTACATGCTACCCACTGCGTTTCCTTTATCATCTTTGATCGTAATCTTGTTCGCATCTCCAAGGACCAACTTGTCGCGATCATGGTTCCCTTTTTTATCAAAAAGTTGAAGAGCAATCGTCACTCGGGTAGGATCGGCAACAGCTTCATCAATCACCAGCGTGTAACCTTCGTCCTTCACTTTAATATGAGGATTATGTACCAGTCCCAATTCCTGTGCCCGCAGAAGTCCGATATCCGGGTTGTCCTTGGCAAATAAAGACCTGAGCATTTCGGCAAATGTCGGCACTGTAAAGATTGAAACCGTACCTAGGACGAAACAGAGAGCTATGACTGCTGCTGCCCATCTCCATCGTTTAAGGGCATATCTCTTTTTCACATTCTGCTCAGAAAGTGAGGAAAGTGCGTTCCCCACAGCGAGCTGTACTGCATCAGGGATGACCAAGTCTTGTGTTTTGGACTTTAAAATTTGTTTAAGCTCACGGTCAACCGGATCATGATAATTCATATTTGGATTCTCCTTCCCCTAGGGCGAGCTCGGATAATTGCTGTCTGGCCCTGAATAAACGTGATTTTACTGTTCCTTCGGAAACTTCAAGCACTTTGGATATTTCCTTGACCGATAAATCCTCGATATAAAAAAGCGTCACGATGGTTTGAAGCTGTTCATCCAGTCCGTCAATCACCTCAAACAGCTCGATTTGTTCATAATCACCCTTATACGATGTCTTTCTCATATCATAAGGGACGGGGTATACTCGCTTTTTTTTCCTAATAATCCGATTACACTCGTTGATCAAAATTCGAATGATCCATGTTTTAAAATAAGCAGGCTCTTTCAGTGTATGTACATTAGAAAAAGCTTTGGCAATGGTCTCCTGCATCGCATCTGCACAATCTTCGTCGTTTTTAACGATTGATCTTGCTATAACAAATAGGCTTTGCTGGATAGCACGTATTAAATACACGAAAGCTTCCTTATCCCCTTGTCTTGCAAGCCCTGCTTTCTCTGATAAATCCACGCATGATTCCCCTTTCCTCTCAAGTCATCTATAAATTAGATAATCAAAGACTTGATTTGGTTCACAAGAAAAACACAAAATTTGAAATCCTTTCAAACAGCATGCAAAAAAACACGACTTGCTTAAGGGCGTGCTTATCACAACTGTAAATCCTCGAAGTTGCTCACTAAGATATAGGCTTCGGATGCCTTATCTGTATCCACGTAATCCTTTTGCAAGCAACACACGTAAAGTGCTTTTATCAGATCCACGAGGCCGCTCTCACGCAATAATCGCAGATGGCTGGAGATTATTGGCTGCGACAGGACCAGCTCTTCGATCAAATGAGAGCCGGTAAGCAACAAAAGGCCGCTTGCCTTTATAAAAAAAGACCAAGCGACCTTTTGCAGTTTTTTCTTCAAAACAGAAAATTTCAACAAAGGTAATCAGCGGGCAAGTTTAAAATACACATGATAGCTTTCATCTTGAATTTGATACAGGGGAACAAACTTGGCGCCATCCAAAACAAACGTCAAAGGGCTATCCTTTTGTTGAATGATTTGTTCCAGAAATTCTTGTTCACTGTATGTCCAAGAGATATAATCCTGTTCCCCGCTTATTGCCGCCAGCACATACGGTCCATAAGCAAGACTTTTAAGGGTCTGATTATCGGGAGCGTCAACCAGTCTCAAGGAGCAGGGCAGTGTCAGCTCGATTTCCTCCTTTTTCCATACTTTGCGTAGCTTTAAATATCCGTGTTCATACTCCAGATCGCGGCAAGGATCTCCATTTATCTTTACTTGAACGGGCTCAGATACCCAATCGGGAATTCTGAACATTAGGGTCGTCACAGGGCCGCCCTCGATATAAAATCGGACCGTATTCAAGCTGCCCTGATCCCGGTTCTGCATCAGGTTGAGCCCCTGCTCGCTCCAATCCAGCCGAGAGGGAATATACAAGTTCACATACAGTCTGTCTTCATCATGAAAATAGATGGCTTCCTGGTATTTAAAATGATTTTCCAGACCTGTTCCATGACAACAGGTATTTTCATGCGTATCGAATTTCTTGACAGATCCGGGCGCCAGTGGCATAAAGTAGGTGCTGCCACCCTCCGCTTTTTGGCTATTCTCTGAGGCAAGAATATGGTTGTAAAGCGCCTTCTCATAATAATCCATATACGTTTTGTGCGGGTTAAACTGAAAAAGCTCTTTGGTCAATTTCAACATATTATAGCTCGCACAGGTTTCTGCCGTTTTATCTGTGAGGAAACCGGCAATGGCGTCCGGCTCTCTGAACATTTCCGTCTCTCCGGTGCCTCCGATCGGATAAATATGACTTTGTGTCACCATCGTCCAGAAGTTCTCTGCGATATTGAAATAAGCCTTGTCTCCCGCAACCTCAAATAGCTTCAAGGCTCCAATCACCTGCGGAATGTGCTGGTTGGCATGCATATTTCCTAGAGTGTCCACATTCTCCTTCATCGGAAGGAATAACTTTTCATTGTCAAAATATTTTGCTGTCATCAAATAATTTTCATTGCCGGTGATCGCATATAATTTGGCCAATATCTCATTCATACCCCCAAATTCCCCGGCAATATACAATGACCACATTTTATGCAGCTGCTCTCTCGGAAGCCGGCTTAGTCGGTTGTGAAGCCAATGGCCCAACTTATCGCAAATATCCAAAGCTTCCCTCTGGCCCGCAAGCTGGTAACAATCTAGCAGACCGGCCATAATCTTGTGTAACGTATAGTAAGGAGCCCATATTTCCGGATAAGTTGTGTACTGCTCCAGCAGATTAAACTGTTCTTCCGAATACGCGCTCAGGAAGCCCCGGCCATAGCCCGCCTGTTCAGACAGGGCTGTTTGGCATTTGCCCAATTCTGCAACCATGTATTGAATTTTCCCCAGTAGCGCAGAATCCTCCGTGGCATTATAAGCAAGCGCCAGCGCAGAAAGATAGTGTCCAGTGGTATGCCCCTTCAGATTGCACTCCGGAGCATCCCACCCCGTCATCGGCTGTGCTCCTTTGGTGTCTACGGCGGCTGCCTCTCTGAAATTATACAGCATCTGGTCATCGTTCACTGACCGCACATACTGCAGGAAACGGTTCATAGCTGCTTCAAATTCACTTCCCCTTTCCAGGCTTACCTTTTGCCCCGTAAATTCCTGCACCCGCTTGGCGTGACCAGTTGCTTCCTCAATCTTATCCACCACTTGAATGGTGACCAAGGCCTTCAAAGGACTTCCTTCCACTTTGCCGTGGATCGAAAAAAATCCCGGTTGTCGATAATCCTCCTCTTTTACCGGGTCCCAGGAGACCTGGCTTACTGTATAACTTCCGGTATCGTTTTTTACAATGACGACGGTTGGCAGTTCCGGCTGTTCCCCAACTTTTGTGCGCACGGTCAGTGGATTTACAGCAACGATCTTTGCTTTATAATCTTCCTGAAGAACCGTTGCTTCAAATGTCTTGCGGGTTACCTCCTCTTCATATGTCAACGTCGCGACAAGCACAACTTTCCGGTTGCCTACCCCAAAGGTAGGTCTGGTAACCTTGCCTGTATGACTTATAAATAGAGTCTCTTTCGATTCCCATTGAATGGAAGAACCATACTTCCCCTTCAGCGGAAGCTTCAAATCGGCTTCTACTGTATTTAAGTTTCCCAAATAAATCGCATTGCCGTTCAGTTCCGTTATTTCTTTCGCGCTTGCCGATCCGACGGCGTTTTTCCCTAATTCCATCTCCCATCCGCCTTTCTGTACTCTACGCATGTGTCACAGCGTCTATTTTTTGTTTGATCCAGTTCTTGCCTTCGATGATCCGTGAAATCACCATGCTAATGGCCGGATCGCCGGTTACATTCACCATAGTGCAAAGCGGGTCTGTAATCGTTCCCAAAATAACCAGGATCGGAACCGCTTCCATCGGAAAGCCGAAGGCGGTACAGATGAAAAGTTCTCCAATAAATCCACCGCTGGGAATCGTACCTACTATAATTCCGCTTATCAAGGCTACCAGAACGGCCTTTACCATATCTGCCGTGCCCATCGTCATATTAAAAATCCCGAACAAGAAAATAATTTTGATCATTTGAACGGCGACTACACCATTTTTGTGCATGTTTGCGCCAAGCGGCACGATAATGTCGCCGATTTCATCGGGAATGCCCATTTGCTTCACGGCCAGTCTATTCACAGGGATACAAGCCGTACTGCTGCATGTTCCCATCGCCGTGGTAAGCGGCAGCCATATATTTTTCCAAAAACGCTTGATTCCGGTTTTACCTCCGCCAAAATAAGTGGCCAAAAAGGAGAACAGAATGAAAAACAGTATACAAAATGCCACGTAAATAATGGATGCCCGGGCAACGGACCAGACAATTTGATTGCCTACCTTGCCGATCAGTGTCGCGAAGTAGCAGGCAATGCCCACAGGAGCGTAATACATAACAATGGAAACGATTTTATTCAACACAGAGGATAAACTACTAAGCAATTTGGAAACCGGAGTTCCCTCTTCTCCAATGGAGCTTACGGAAATTCCAAACAGGATTGCAAAAACAATCAAGGCCATCATATGCTTTAAGGACAACAATTCAATGAAATCGCTTACAGTTATCAAACCGACAATATCCAGCGAGGCAGCCGCCTGATTCTGAACAGCCTCTCCAAAGCTAACCTCAGCGTTCAGGGCCGGATTAAAGATCAGACCGGTGATCAATGCCAAAACAGCAGTAATGATGCCCGTAACCACCACCACCAAAAAGAAAATGCCCAAAATTTTCCCTAGCTTTTTCAAATTGGTCATGCTCGCTATAGAACCGGCTATGGACACAAACACCAGCGGCACAATGATCACAAATACCATGTTCAGAAAAACATCTGCAAAGGGCTGCAGAACTGCGGATTTTTCGCCCATAATCGTGCCAGCGATCGCGCCCACTAAAACACCGGCAAGCAGTATAATCGAGAACTTGTAGTTTTTTAAGATTTGCACCCTTTTTCCCCCAGGTAAATTATGAAATAACAGGCTCATTCCGTCGACTGAATGAAAGCGCTAAACTTTTTAAGCGGACCGTCTTATTGATATAAGTATGACACCCTGGAAGGGGGATTAAAATCATTAAAATAAACCAAAAATATAATATTATTAGCATTGAAAATATAACATTATTAGCATTTTCATTTTTTTGATTCGTGAATATCAATAGTTATTTCCAGCCTGAATTTTGAATCTATTTATCATTCCGACGTTTCTATGCTATGATTTATATAATAAAATTGATTCGAGGTGGCAGAATTGCTATACATCCATTTCAGTTGTCCTCCTTTGCCTCATCTTATCGTCGGGGGAATATCGTTGTTCCGAAAAGGAGATCTTCACGAACGCCGTGTTCTTCAGCATACCTTTGACCTGATATTCGTCTTTTCGGGAGCTCTTTATCTGGAAGAGGATGGGCGCAAATATACGATCGAGTCCGGCCAATATTTAATTTTGACACCTGGCAACTTGCATAAAGGCTACAAAGCCTGTACTATCGATACGACCTTCTCCTGGGTTCATTTCTATACAACGGGAGATTACTTCTATTCCGAGAATCCCATCACACATGTCGATTCCAAAATGAACAAAACGAAATACTATAAAAAAGATGTGTTTTATATTTCGCTTCCCCAATACGGAAGGATTGACGACAGTCTGCATGAAATCCTCAAGAATTATATGGACAGCATTTCCCAGGTCAAAATTGACAAATATCATAATGAGAAGCTGTTTTATTCATCGACCAAATCCCAGATCGAATACCAGCAGTTATTTCTAAGAATATTAACGATTTTTTGCGATTTACGAGAACACGAAAAAGAAAAGGAACTGGCAGAGGAAATTTTCGATTATTTTACTTCGCATTATCAGGACGCTTTCGATTTGAACGAGCTTGCTGCCCAGTATTCCTTTCATCCGGCTCATATCATTCGCTCCGTAAAGAAAAAATACGGACTGAGCCCTTTGCAATTGCTGCTCTCCATTAGGGTCCAAAAAGCAATGAAGCTCCTGGCGGAAGAACGTCACTCCGTCGGGGAAATCGCATCCCTTGTCGGCTTTACCGACTCTTCTTACTTTTGCAAGCAGTTCAAAAAGATCACTTCTTTAACACCTTTGCAATACCGCAATCAGACGCGACAACAAAGCTTTAATACATGAAAGGTTGAAAAGCGAAGATTTTGGCTGCACCGAACTTCCCACCAGAGGTTCCGCTATTTGAAAATATTCTCCACTGTGCTTACAAGAGACCGAGATAGCGACTCAAAAGCTCTCTTAAAAACGTATAATTTCTCTTGATCTTCTGCTTTCGAGGCTTTTTACATCAACAAATCGATTCAAAACTGAGTGGAGCTTCTCATCATCACCCACTTTTACATTCTGATAAAATGTCCGTATTCATCTTGTAAAATTTTAGTTATTACACGCTAAATCAGCAAATGGTCCTTCTTTCTTCAACTCCATTAACTGAGAAATATAATGCTGTGATGCAGCATCTCACCAATTAGCAATTCTTCTTCTGATTTGTGAAAAATTTTGCAACTACCATTTAGAAGTTCTTTTCGAAAACTTTTTAAAAAATAATCGTTAGCTTGAGATCTTGATCTATTTTTGAATTTACAGTAGCATAAAATAAACTAATCAACAAAAAACTGACATTGCCCACAAAAATAAGTAATAAAATATGAAACAAAATGTACATAAGAAAGATTTATACTGTAGAAGAAGCTTTTTCCTATTCCCCTCTATTCAAATTTCGAATCCTACCCATCTTAAGGAGTGAGATGCTATGTGCGCACGAACAGCAAAAGCGAATACAAGGAATGTAATCAATAGCTATTGCAAATGGATCGCAGCTGGTTTGATTTTAACTCTCACGGGATGCTCGCTTGCATCCGCCGCCCCTTCGCCCTCATCCTCAAGTAAAACCAATAGTGAACCCGCCTCCTCCCTGGTTACATTTCAATTGCAAGAGGCTACGATTGCTCAGATGCAGGACGCGATGAAGTCAGGGGCACTATCGAGTGTCGAGCTCACAGCCATGTACCTTAACCGGGTATATGCCTATGATTCTAGTGGCATTCGGCTGAATTCCATCCCTGTTCTGAACCCCGACGTACTAAAAGAAGCCGCTCAAGCTGATCAACTAAGGGCACAAGGTATTAAGACCGGGCCTCTGCAAGGCATCCCCTACACGGTTAAAGACAGCTACAAGGTTAAGGGACTCACTGTCGCTTCTGGATCTCCGGCTTTCAAAAACTTGATGGCAAAGGACGATGCCTTTACAGTAGAGAAGATACGCAAATCCGGTGGGGTGCTCATTGGTAAAACCAACATGCCGCCAATGGCAGCAGGGGGAATGCAAAGAGGCGTTTATGGCCGTGCTGAAAGTCCATACAATCCAGATTATTTGGCTGCAGCCTGGTACTCTGGCTCCTCTAACGGATCTGGCGTATCAACAGCCGCCAACCTCGCTGCCTTCGGTATGGGGGAAGAAACGGTATCCTCTGGAAGATCACCAGCATCTAACAATGGTTTAATTGCCTACACGCCATCGCGGGGCCTAATCTCCATTCGGGGGAATTGGCCGCTCTTCCCTATACGGGATGTCGTTGTCCCGCATACGAGAACTGTCGAGGATATGCTCCGCTTGCTTGATGTGATCGTTGTAGAAGATAAGATCACCAAGGGCGATTTCTGGCGAGAACAGAAAGCCGTTCGGCTCCCTTCTGTCAACAGTGTCCGTCCCAAATCTTATTTAGAGCTGCGAGACATTCAAGCTTTAAAAGGCAAACGCATTGGTGTTCCGAAAATCTATATCGGTAAGGACCATGAAACCACAACTCCAATCAAATTCAGACCTTCGATACAGGCATTATGGGAAAAAGCTGTAAAGGATTTAACTGCTCTTGGAGCTGAGGTTGTGGAAGTTGACTTCCCCTTGCAGGCGAACAGCGAGAAAGACCGGGCCACAGCGAAAACACCTGAGGAACGTGGTTTGATGCCAGCAAAGTGGGTTGAAAAGGAATTCGGGTTGCTTAATCCTTATGTAGCTGAGGAATTCCTTAAAAGTGTGGGCGATCCGAATTTCCCGTCATGGGCTAATATCGACCCTGCAACCGTCTTTCCGAATCCGCCCGGTTCGGTAGATGCCAAACGTGGCAGAGACCTTGGCCACTATGACGTATTCATTGAAACCATAAAGAAAGGCGTCACCCCTTACGAACAAATTCCTCAGTTTCATGAAGGACTACGAGGACTTGAAAATGTACGAAAGATTGATTTTGAAAATTGGATGAAGCAAAACAACCTTGATTTTATTGCATTCCCGGCAAATTCAAATATCGGCAAAGCTGACTCCGATGTGAATGAAACATCCTATGAGGAGGCTTGGGAGAATGGCAACTATTTCTCCAATACGAATTTCATTCTACGCGAGTACGGGATCCCAAGTGTGTCTGTGAGTATGGGCTCTATGAAGGATACCGATATGCCCGTTAATCTGACGATGGCAGGTGCCGCATACAGCGATAATGACCTGCTTCGTTACGCTTATTCCTATGAGCAGGCGACCAAAAACCGTCCTATTGCAGCACGCACGCCAGCGCTTGAGGATGAAACCTTTTCTTATAACCCGCAAACTGTGCTCCCCCCCTCTAAACGCGAGGAAACAGGAGTCCCTGTGCTCAAGTTGAATGCCTCGATCAAGGACGATGTTCTCGCTTTGGACGGTTCAGTCACAGATCAAAGCGATATCGCGCAGCTTAAAGTTTATGTCAATGGCATTCGTGTCGTTATTACAGAAGATAAAGCCAATTGGTCAGCAACGCTTCCAACTACTAAATACAAACAGGGTGGTGCCTCCCAAGCCGATACGCTGCATATTCTCGTGCTGGCCAAGGATATTTACGGAAATACCTCTGCTCAAGTCAAGTCTGTCACTTTACCCAAATGATGAAGGACATCATCAACCGCCCTATCTAAATGGAAGAGGGAACTTGCCTTATGTCAGGTTCCCCCTCTTCTCGTTGATATAGCACATTGCTCAACTGCCCTACTGCACTTCTACATGCCGCTCTAGCGTAAACCAAAAGACGACACCATCATCCTCTATTCATTGTTACTTCAAAGAATCTTAGAAATCTGGTTACTGCATTAGATCAAGCTTTTACCCAGATGTCTATCTTGTTTTTTGGTCATACATATAGCTAGACCTGATAAAGCAACTGCAGCTATCACCTCATCTTTTACTTTTAAATGTTCTTTTAACAAATGGGAGTCTATAAAGGTGTTTTTTGTTTTCTGAACAGTTGTGCAGCATGATTAAATTGTCTGTTTGGATATCGCCCCAAAATATTCTACAACTACCTCACGGAATTCCATAGCAGCCCGCGAAATGTACCGACTCCTGTGCCATAATAAAGCGATCTCCCGTACCAATTCGTGATTCTCTACTTGGAGATATTTGATATGTTCCCGCGAATTCCTTGCTGTGCTTGGTATGAAGGCTATGCCAATTTCTGCTTCCACAAGAGTGCTTAGCCTTGCAGGTTCATCTCCCTCATACACATATTTAGGTACAAATCCAACTGATTTGCATATAGAGTCCACTAGATCGCGAGTACCATACCCTCTCTTTACACCGACAAACCATTCATCCCTCAGTTCTGTCAAGGATACGCTACTTTGGTCTGCCAGCCGATGCCCCTTTGGAACAGCTACAAGGATCGGGTCGATGAACACGATTTGACATTCAATGTCATCCCCTTGTATAGGGGGTGAGGACAAGCAGAAATCGACCTCTCCTCTATGAAGAAGCGTAACCATTTCCTGCGTGGTCAGCATTTGCACATGAAATTGGATATAGGGTCGCTTTTTCCGAAACTCTCGAAGGATATTTGGTAACGTGCTTGCGGTGGTCACCGCCAATTCGAGTGTGCCATGTTCCGGACTGGATAAATCACTAATCTCCTGCTTCCCCTGTTCTAATTCAAACAACGCCATTTCTGCACGGCGAAGGAATCTGCTTCCGAACTCATTCAATCGTAGCCTCCTCCCTATTCGATCGAATAAAGGGACCCCTAAATCCTCCTCCAAGCGTTGAATCGTTTTGCTTAGTGACGATTGAGTAACGTGCAGACTTCGTGCAGCTTCGGTCACATGTTCCAAACGAGCTACCGCGAGAAAATATTGCAGTTGAAGAAGTTCCATTATGCACTCTCCCTTCATTCCCTCAAGTCAATGAAATCATAACATAAAATGCGTTGGAATAAATAATGGATTTTAAGTACGATGACATTAATACGCTTTGGGGGGGACCAAAAATGAGTGTTCGCAGCAGGTGGTTGATGATTTCCGTTGGACTGGGGGTACTATTGAACCCATTAAATTCTTCGATGATTTCTGTTGCTATTGCAAGGCTGCAAAACGTGTATCGCCTTGACTTTACAGTTGTTTCCTGGATTATTTTTTCTTTCTACATTGCCAGTGCTATCGCTCAACCTGTCATGGGAAAAGCCAGTGATTTATTCGGTCGCAAGAAGATATTTCTTACCGGGCTTGTCGTAGTCTTCGTTGCATCATTATTAGCTCCACTATCACCAAACTTTGGGTGGCTCATCGTGTTCCGCATTGTGCAATCCATCGGTACAAGCATGATGGTTTCAGTTGGAATGGCCATTGTGCGAATTCATATTACGGAGAAACAAGCGGCCGCACTGTCAGTTTTATCCATATTCCTATCAGGAGCGGCAGCAATTGGACCCTTTATTGGTGGGGTCTTGATTCACTGGTGGGATTGGCCTGCTATCTTTTTCGTCAATATTCCGTTCGTGGTGACGAGCTTTCTATTAGCTTGGAGGAATATCCCAAAGGACGAACCTCCAACATCCGTTGCACGGGGCATGTCCTTTCGTAAATGGTTTGATTTGATTGATGCGTCAGGGATTCTGCTCTTCACAGTGGGTCTGGTTGCCCTACTCGTTGGATTACTGTCAGCAAAATCATCTGTGCATGTCTCATTTGGGCATGTCATTGTCGGATTGTTAGGCCTCGTTGCACTGGGGGCTTTCGTACGACATGAGTTAAAAGCGACGTCACCCTTTATTCCTTTACGCACATTCGCCAAATATCCTGCGATGACTTGGGTCAATGTCGAATTCATACTCGTTAACGTACTTTATTACTCGCTCTTTTTCGGGCTTCCGTCCTACTTGCAAATGGTACGTCATGTCAGCGAATTCCATACAGGGATTCTCATGCTAAGCTTGGGTTTGTGCTCGCTCGTTGTTTCTCCAATAGCAGGACAATGGATAGATAAATCAGGACCTCGACCAGCATTGATCGTATCCGGAATACTGATGACACTTGGGTCAGTATGGATAGTGACATTGAATCAAACTTCACCGGTTATCAGTGTGTGTTTGGCGTTAGCTGCATTCGGTATTAGCAACGGGTTGAACAATGTCGGTATGCAAGCGGCCTTGTTCAAAAGTTCTCCAAAAGAAATTATCGGTGTAACATCTGGAGTATTTATGACATCGAGATACCTGGGAACCATTCTCTCTTCATTGTTACTAGGCATCGTAATGGGAGATAAGTTCAGTGCCGGGGGATTCCAACTGCTTGGGGCTATCCTCTCGGTAATTGCATTGTGCTTGGTATTCATGAGTTGGCGGCGCCGGGAGTCAGGGCAATTGGAAGAGTCGTAGGTTCACCAAGTTCAAATTAGAAGGAGTTTCGATGTCGGTGGGAATCGTTGCCATATTGACTCAAAAAACCTCTCCATATCCAGGTAGCCCGTCGGGAATGAGATAATGTTCTTGTCATCAGGAACGATTCAGGCTACACGGAAGGATGTACCAGCAGAGGATTACTGGGCATTTAAAAAAATCGAAGAAGTGTCTCATACTCATACTCATACTTCAACAATCGATTCAGATGGTAAAGAAACTTTCGTGAATTAAGCACCAAACAAAAAGCTGGAATCCTTTCTATGCAGGTTCCAGCTTTCTACTTACTTGATCATTTTAAAAACACTCAATTTTATTATTATTGAACTAATCTGTCCTATAGTTGAATAACGACGATTCTTAACGCAAACCACCATTACTCAATGTAAAAAAGTTGTTGATGCTTTTTCATGACTCAACATCCCTTGAATGAAATCAAGAGGCGCTCCGTTATCAATGTCCATCTGATCGTAGGAATTTTCATTCGTCTAGTTGGATGTGTATCGGTTACGAATAAGGCTTTGCACGAGTCCTCACGACTGGTCAGATACTTCTTCAACCCTACCTTGCACTCGGTCGTAAAGTAAATCTCTCTCTGCTTTGAGCCTTTGCCGTTAACCTGTCTGAATTGAACTAGCGCTCCCAGTTAGTTTAATAGACAAATTATTTTACATATCAGGTATTTGCAACGCGGTATACTCCGGTCCCAATCGTTCGATAACTCGATCCAATTGTCTGGTTAGATAAGGCGAAACGTCACCAATGCCAGCCACTGCTTCTAACAAGGGAAAGGTTTGCCCACCCCACGAGCCTTGTGGATCAAAGACTTGTCTACCGATTCGCAAGCCTCCTGTTCCCATGGAGGTATTCAATCGTTCCAATCCTTCAATAAGCAGCCCGACCGGCAACGCTTTGTTCCTACGCCGGGACCATTCTGCCAAGAAGGACATGCCGCGCAATATATCATATTCAAAAAACCTCGGAAAGCAAGGCTTCAGCCATTCCATATCGATGACGCTCCCATATTGTTTAGAACATACAAGACGATGCTCAATTAAATAACGTGCACCTTCATCTAAGAAAACGGCTTCCTGTTCAGTAAATTCGCGGTCTGTATGCCATAAGATAGCTTCAAGCGGAGGAAGTGTTGAAACAATAGAGCTCTTTTTAGAATGAGTATAAGCTTTAGGATCGCAGTTCAGTCCGCCATCAGGTAGCTGATACTTTAAGAGCCATTCGCGAATCCAAGGCAGTTCCTTGTCCAAATCACAGCCATACGCCATTAAAATCATATAGTATACGGCAAGTTCACAATGGCAGCAATCCATCTTCATCTTATCGCTTTCACTTGTAGGATGGTCATCGGCGGATATGATGAAGGTCGGCCAGACCTGGGTTTCGAGTAAATATTTAGCTCTGACAATAGCAGACTTGGGAATTAGTTTCACCTCTCCCATTTCATAAAGAGCAGCCATATGCCACCAAGCTCCATCCCATTTTCGACGGCTGTACTCGCCGTGAGCCATTCCCAAATGCAGAGTAGATTCAAGAAACTGTATAGATTCTTCGATTGCCAAACGAATATTTTGATTTGTTTCCATCTTGGTATCTCCTTTTTGATTACCTCTACTTCACGCTTTAGTTAAGCAACGCCTCACCTCGTATACCCTTCCACGCTTAAAAAATTCGATATGTTATTAAACTATCCTGCCCGTCAGCTTCATACTAATCAGATTAACTGTCAGCTGCAGTGGGTACAAGTGGTTTTGTCCATAATATTAACCCTTAGATCTTATGAGATTTTTAGATAACTATCTAATCGGTAATGAATACCTGTTCTTGTCCTCCGACAATTAACATTTTATTTTCCCTGAGGCTAACAACAACTGCAAAAAAAACGTGCTGCAAAGCAGCACGTCAGAGTGATCGATCCTTATGAATAAGTAATGTCATCATTGCTTTAAAAATCACTTAGTTGTGGCTTCGTACAAACGCTGTAAAATGGTAACCGCTTCAGCCCGTGTGACTAGCGCTTTTGGGTGAAGGTATCCTTCATTAGCGGTAAGGACGCCCATATTAGTCAGGGTGTAGAATGCTTCTGCCTTTTGTTCTTGGAAATCTCCATCATAGGGGTACTCTTCTCGGGTCGTGTCGATGAATAGTACCGGATAGTTGACCGAGAAATTGTCATTGTAATTTGCCTGACGAACTTTCATATCCTTGTACTGCGCAGCTGAGGAAATCACTTCCTCAATCTCAGGATGAAGAGTCTGATTGGTATAATCCGTCCGAACGGAAGCAATCATCATCACATCCCAGCGGGTCAACGGTTTATCAGGCTTGACATAGAATTGATAGTTTGGATATTTGCCCCCTACACTTTCAGTGAACTGCCAAACATAATCCCCGTTGAATATTGCTGCAAAATCTTTATTCGCCCAGTGCTTACGCGCATCCACAAAGTCTGAAGATTTTCCGGATGAATGATTGATTTCTGGAAAAAGCTTGTGAAACATATTTACAAATTCCGCTTTCGTTATGGTTTTGCTTGGCTTGAAGGTCCCATCCGCATAGCCCTTGACAACGCCTTTGTCGACCATCGAACGAATGGATTCGGCAGCCCATTCATATTTTGTCCCGTCCACATCAGGAAACGTATTTGCCGCGAATGCGGATTGACTGAAAAACAGTGCCACCGCAACCAACGGGGTGATAAGCCATTTCTTTTTCAACATCTCTTTCCACTTCCTTTAGGTAAAATTTATGTAGAAATAATTCTCCAGACTCCATGTTATATCGGCATTTCAAAAGCAAATGATAATAAACAGCAAAAAAAAGCACTTTAAACAGTACTTTGGAATATCGACAATTACCATTCCTCTTCTTTTATAAGCTCACCGTATGAGAGTCTGCTCCAATTTCGCTTCTATCATAATTTCCCATCGAATATGCCAGTATGGCGACTTCCAAAGCCTCTAGGTTCTTTTCCTCCGACATGTTATTTCGATGATCGCATGTCGAAAGCTGCCGTTATCTTGATTGATCCGATCAGGCACTTGCTGGCTTCTTTATCACCCAAACCGCTGCGTTTTGTACCACTTGGTTTTTCTCCCCGTCAACTTATCGACGATCATCGAATAGAAAGCGCGCAGGGAAATCAGCAGGAACAATTGGGCATAAGTGAAATAAGATATACAGGACAAAATAAAGTTTTGCATCGTGCTTTGTCCAATATCGGCCGCCAGCGCCAGATTGATCTGCAGCACGAAAAGGTAATACATCAATCCCCAAGCAATCATGAGGTAGACATACAAATTATCTACAAACTGAAACGGCATCTCCACATCCGGTTTGAACAACGCGATCACCCCGTAGATCAGATTAACGACGAAAATGATGTCCGATACGATAATAGCCAGCATAAACCAGAAGTAACTCGCCACGTAGTACAGCACATGCAGCTTTATGCGCCAGCTTGATCGGTTAAACAAATGATGGATGTTGTCGATCACGACGGAAAAATTTCCTTTGGCCCACCGCTCCCGCTGCTTCAAATAAACGCTGAGCTGCTCCGGCTCCTGCTGATAAGCTTCCGCCTGGGGCGCTAGCGCAATGAGCTGTCCTCTCGTCAGAATCTCGAACGAAATGGCCGTATCCTCTGTAATCGCCTGCGTATCCCATCCGCCGATCTCGCGGATCAGATCCGTTTTTACAATGAAATTCGTCCCCGGAATCGTCCCCAACTTGAACAGCTCCCACAATCCCGTATGATAAATCCGCTGGGCCGTAACCAGTTCGAGATTGATGCATTTGGAGAGGAAATTTTGACCGCGGTTTCTTGCCTTGTTCCGTCCAAAAACAGCCCCGTAAGCATCCGGCTCTTCCATAGCCTTTTCGATCAAAAAGTATAAAGCGTTCCGCTCGGGCGCCGCATCGGCGTCAAAAATGCAAATCCACTCGTGTTTGGCATACTCCAGCGCATCATTAAGCGCTCCGGATTTACCGCCCGTTCCTGTCCGTTCAAAAATCATAAAATCCCGGTCCCGAAACACTTCCTTGTTTTTCAGCGCCTTCAATTTCCCGGCGGTACCGTCACTGCAGTTATCGGCAACAACGATGAGCTGCACTTTGTCCTTCGGATAATTCAGCCGCAAAATATTTTCCGCCGTTGCTGCAATGACCAATTCTTCATTATGCGCGGGCACCATGACGGTGATCCTAGGAAAATGCTCCATCTTCTCTGGATCGGGAATGTCCCAATCCTTGCGGCTTTGCCTGAAAATAAACCGAACCGCGCCCCACATAATTAGAATCGACTGGAATACAGCCGCCCAAATGCTTATAATCGATAATACTAACAATAAATCAGCCACTTACTTTCCTCCGGTCATATTTTCGATTTACACGTACTCGGAAGACCAGCGTTGCAATAAACAGCCCCAAAACCGCAAGAACAAAAATAACGCTAACTATCTTGCATAACGGAATAAACCAGGCAGTATAAGCCATTTCTTTCTCCTCCTGCTGCAAATCATCCACAATGAATTGGATGAGTTCAAATGTATTCTCCGATCAAATCCGTCTCTGTATTGCGTTCAAGCGCGGAAATGACCGCGTCTGCATTTTCATATTTGCTGAACTGTTCCTTCGTAAAAACCAGTGCCCCGGCACGGATCACCAACTTCAACTCCCGGCCTTTCCGGTCCTGGAAGGAAGTGTCCATCAGCGCGTTCTTGATCCGATCCGTCAGCGCCTTTAAATACTCATGGTTTGTCATGGGAAGCAAAACGATAAACCTTCCCTGATCAAGGGCAAACTTGTAATCCTCGTAGCGGATTTGCTTCTGAATTCCTTCCGATAAGGAAGCGAGCAGCCGGGCAAACCCTTGCGAACCGAGAGATTCCTGCACCATCGGCAAAAATTCAATTTTAAGCATAGCCAGACAGAAGTTGTACGTATCTGAATAACGGTTGGCAAGGTTAGACTGTTTGACCAACGTTTCCGCAAAAGCTTCCTTATTCCCGAGCGAGGTATCCAAGTCCATTTCGGGATTTCTGCGCTGCAGCTCCTCAAGCCGCTCCATAAGCCGCTTATTGCGGATCAGCCCGGCTTTGATAAACGCGGCTGCGGTCATATTGGCCGGGGGCAACCACAGCCAGGAAAACGACAACACGTCCACCTCAGCGTAAGACGTAAACCAAACCAAATACGCAACCATATAAACAAAAATACATACGGCCGAGACCCCAGCCGGAACCAGAAATCCCAGTAGCAGAGCCGCAAGGCATCCTGTACTGAAAACCAGCTCGATTATAGTAAAAGATTGGTCCCAAAAAACGTTCACATATACCAGCAGTACCTGCAGGATCGCTAAACCGATCAGCAGGATGTATCCCCAGACCATGCGCTGGATTAATCTTTTATTTCTCATGCCCACCTCTATAATGATTTATGACTTAACTAGTTTGGATGTCCGACACGTTGCCCGGCGCCTTCTCGCGGTCAAAGCGGAAGGTTTTTCACTCGTTTTCAAGGGCATACTCCCCTAGTAGAGGAAGCAGATTATCGAAAATATGGGTATTGGCTTCAAACACATACCCGCCAGGATAACGGACATCATGTCCCTTGAGGGTTAGCATATGTTCGTACAGTTGTTCTGCTAAGGACCTGTCCCCTTGTTGAAGAGCAAACATGATGGCGAGACCGTAAACCGAAGGAGACTCATACTTCACCGCTGCCGTCCGGTCGGTGCGCATATACTGTCCGAACAATTTCCCCGTTTGGTCAAACTTCTGCTTCAGAAATTGATACAGCGGCTCTTGATCCCTATCCGTTTCTCCGGTATGAATAGCTACAAGTAGTTGGTCAATTAAATTTACGTTTACTTCATACGCATACTCCCCGGTGACCACGTTAAATGACTTGGGGTAAAATGCACCGTCATCCGGCATTTCCTGCAGCAGGGTATAATATCGCTGGTACGTTCGCTCGTCCAGTACGCCTTCTTGCATGAGCCCTTTTAGCGTCAACAAATCCACATAAGCGAGGGCCAGTGTATCAGGAGCTTCCTGTCTGGAGAAATCGTAGAAATCCACCAGATATCCGTTTTTTTGCGAGCGGCTTAACAACGTTTCCGTTAAATCCATAGCCCTCGCCCTCCACTCGGGATGGCCCTTCCACTTCCGGGCCCCTTCCAGCAAAGCTCCAATAATCCGCAAGTCGTCGCCAAGCGCGTTCGTGCTGACTTCCGCCCTCCCTTCGGGGCTTAATTTCCATGCAATGTAGTCTCGATCCGTCGCGAAGTAGCGGTTTAACGTTTCATAGCTCTTTTCAAAGGCGGCCTGATCATCACTTGCTAACACCACCTGCATCCAAAGCCCGAGTGACTCGGAGAGCGCCTCTCGCCCTGCTGCCAACTCAGGACTGACCGACTTTGCCTCTTGCAAGTAGGTAGCCAGTGTCCCGTTAGGGTTGGTCAAATTCTTCGCAATAAAGCGTTTTGTCGATTCTCCCCCATCGGCATGGGATAAGCATCCCCCGATCCCCAAAGCTGCGCTTAACAGCAAGCCAAACCAAGCCCACAAGACTTTACGTCTGCTTCGCCATTCCAAACTGTTGACCTCCATTCTGCTGAACCTCTGTATTCGTGGTGTTAAAGCGATCTTCTTTAGAGGTCGGTATATCGAAGCAAACCTAATATTATGTTTCTTTTCTTTCTCCAACTCAGGCGTTATTAACTCTACTACTAAATCATTTATACTATTAATTCGGCGTTCATAGCCCAAAAGTTTATACGAAAATTTTTTATCTACCATACTCTAACCCGTATTGGCAAAGTGATCCAGGGTATCACAACCGCTAATCATAAAGGCAAAATTAGAAAAAGTCATGAAAATTGGGATGGTAATATTTTGCAGTTTAATTTATTGTGCATTATGGGGGGGATTTCACTCGCACCAAAAGGGATTGCCGAGCACACAAAGCGGCTGGGCTTACGTGAGATTTTCGAATGATCGAAGTCCCCGATGATAAAACATTGGGGACAATGAGCGAGGCGGAGTTTTGGCGCAAAAGATATTGTGGCATGAATATACAATATTAAAAAATAGTCGGAACCATTCCCCCATCCATACGGATTGGAGAACCTTTAAATGCGGATGCATAAGGACTACATACAAATGTAGTTAGTCTACCTATTTCAATAGGCTTGATAAATCGCTGTATTTCAGATTGAGGTAGGTTTGTAGTCATAAATTCTTTCTCTTTTTCTGAAAAAATCATATCTTCATTAGGGTACATACCCTCGATTATTTGATGCACATTTTCAGAGAGTGTTGGTCCCGGCATGATCGTATTGACTGTAACTTCTGTTCCTATTGTTAATTTAGATAAGCTTTTTGACAATGATAATAACATTGATTTTGTCATACAATACTGAGGCATTTGTCCTGAAGGCATAATTGCTTCTTCACTCGCAATAAAGATAATGCGGCCATAATCATTTTTCAACATTTTAGGTAAATAAAATTTAGATAATCCATTTGCAGCAAGAACATTGGTACGGAAGTATTTTTCCCATACTTCATCGTCAACGTCCTCATATAGCATAATTTCATAAATACCCATATTGTTAACTAAAATATCAATGTTGGGGTATTTTTCAAATAAAGCTTCTCTTTGTTCAATATCCACAATATCGGCTGTAGCATTTTGAGGAGAGGTAGCCGGGAAATCTGACTTAATTTCATTTATAGTTCGTTCTACCTCTTCATAATTTCGTCCATTAATTAGTACATTAATACCTTCTTTGGCAAGTTCAATGGCAATTGCTTTACCTATACCTTTCGTTGATCCTGTAACTAAAGCTGTTTTATTGTTTAATCCCATATCCAAAATACATTTCTCCTTTTAATTTACTTCAAAACTATGTCATGATCAGTTCCCCTTTAAAATCGCCCCTTTCATTCGTTTGTCATACACGGCAAGCTGATTAGTAGTCATTTTTAAAGCAGTCTTGTGCTCCGGATAGTGATTATATTACCTTGTCTGGATTGTTCAGTAACTAGCATATTGCGCCAAAGTTCTTGTTTAACACGCCAAATGATAAAACTCAGTAAATACTAGCTCTCTGTAGAATTGGTTAGGTTGGGAATTCTATTAATGAATAGTTGGCATTCCTAGCCGTCGTCCTGATATCGAGTTTGTACCTAAATGTTCAGTACGCCAATTTGAAGGAGTATCACCTTCCCAAAGCCGGAAGGCGCGGTAGAACGAGTTCTGGTCTTCATACCCAATCAAGAAAGCCACTTCTTTAATATCGAGCGAGGGGTCTGCCAAGTACTCTCGTGCCAGCTCATGTCTAGCTTGTGTCAACAGGTGCTTGAAGCTCGTGTTTTCGTCAGTAAGCCGGCGCTGCAAGGTACGATCGCTCATACTGAGCTCCTTCGCGACAGCCTGAATGTCGGGGCGCCCTCCTGTGAGGCTACGTTTCATGATCCATTTGACCATCTCGGTAATTGAGCGGCTGCGCTGCTGTTCTTCCAACGATCGGTCCAGAGCGGGAGTCAGGATCTCCAGCAACTCTTCGTTGTACGAGACAAAGGAGCGGTCCAGATCTCTTCGATGTAGCGTCAACCGGTTACATTTTGCACCAATCCGGATACGGCAGCCGAAGTAAGCTTCAAGGGCCTGTACATCGCCCATTGAGTGCGAAAATTCGACGAACCGCGCCGTCAAAGATTGACCTGTGCCCCGGCGCCCAAGCTCCAGAAGACATGCCAGCGTGATACCAACCAGCATCGGCGGACCGGGTTGCTCGGTATCCAGCCATTCCAGTTCGATTGTACAGTGCTCGCCCTCCTCGGTGATACATAAGCTTTCGGGGGGACACAGTTGTTTGTACCGAGCCATTCGGTTTAGAGCGTCGCGGTAGTCACGAGCGTGGTAAGTCGCTAAGACGGTCGGTGGGTACTTCGCTGTTTCAAAGACGGTCGCAAGCTTGATGATTCCTTGGGCAGTGTCACCAATGAGATCGGAATAAGCCTGCCAGATTGCGAAATATTGGGCGGTGGTGACTACTGGTTCAGTAATAATGGTGAGCGGCAGTCGTGCTTTGCGAGCTACGTCGTGGGCGGCAATCCCTAATTGACGTAATCCTGCCCAAAATCCTGGGGGGATTTTAATACGGTCAAAGGTATGAGACTTCATACATATGGGCCTCCTTTAGCTACTTACATATTCAGCTGCGCAACTTCATTAAAAAGTCATAACTAAAACTAAATTTTGTTGATCGTCCGTTTAGTTTCATTTGCCCATTAGTTTTAACAAAAAAACAGCCACAATAGCCGGCTGCCTCTATGTCCATATTTAATTATTGTTTCTCGTTAGTATCGGAGTCCGAAAATTGAAAGAACTGTTACAAATAGGCTGACAATTAAGAATAATATCCATAAGTCGTAAGCACTCATTATAAAAAGTTCCCAATTGTTCGAAGGTGAATTAGGGCCCTTACTGTATGGAGAGGGGTAGACAGATGGTATACTGCTCCTCTTTCAGTGCTTACTTTTACTTCCTCTAGTCATTGATTGAGTGCTTAGCATGCGTGTGTTATTACATCTACTTCGCTGCGTTCGGGAAAACCGAAGTCGCGTAAACTTTTACCCTTGGTACACCCTGGACTTTGAATTTTAATCAGGTTGGCCTGTTGCATAAGTGGGAATCTCTCTTGCCTCTTCCCATATGTGAACATTTGCTGCAGATTCTATCAAGGCTATTTAAGCTCAACTCTGTCTGAAATCGAATGTTCGATAAAAAGCGGTAACAGCCTCTACCTTCAAATCAGGGGGGGGATTTCCGCTTTTTGGACTATGCCCCCCCTCTGTTCAACAAAAGCATTAAATCTATATTACCAGATGTCTTTTTTCTCTTGTCTCCTAGAAGGGGATAATATAAATAATATAGCAACTTCTTACGTTACTCAAATATTGCTGTCCTCTAAATACTCGGTTACGAGTTTGTCCAAAAATAAAAACAGATTTTCATTCATGACTTGGTAGTCACTATTTCTAAGTAGTTCTGGTTGCTGAATGAATCTGTGTCCATTATGCTCTGATAATTCGGCTTCCGAATTCTCGATCAGAAGCTCTATCAATTCTTGATTAAACTCCATATGGCATTGGAAACCGTAGACAAGCTTCTGATATTCTACAATCTGCCTCGGACAAGCTTCGCTGTAGGCTATTATTTCGCAATCGTCAGTTAATCCAGGCATATCATTGTGCCAGTGCCCAACAACACTAATATCACCGAAATGGGAAAATTTATCATTATGTTTTCCTTCTTCTGTGAATATTATGGGGAAACAACCTATTTCTTTTTCCGGACTATGCTCATGCTTCGCACCCAGAGCTTCCCCGATAAGCTGTGCTCCCAAGCATACTCCCAGTACTGCCTTTCCTGCTTTAATGCATGTATTGATCAATGCTATTTCTGCAGCCGCATCAAAGTGAGAGCATTCTTCCGTGGTTGTATTCGGACCTTGAGGGCCACCTAGCACAATTAATAAATCGATTTCCTCTGCTGATTTTGGGAGTTGTTCACCGGCATAAACTCTTGAATATCCGGCGTTATATCCTCTTGTCTCAACCCACGTCTGGAACGCGCCTGGCCCTTCAAACAATTCATGAATAACAAAATGAATGTGCATACTTTTTTAACTCCCTTATCTATTCAATTCCAAGAACACACTTTAATAGGAAGTTCATTTAATCGGAATCGGAAGCATGCTCATTCCAATAGTAACTATCGGGATAGATTCTTTCTCCAAATATCGCTGTTCCTACCCGTACCATGGTTGCTCCTTCTTCAATTGCAACCTCCAAATCACCGGACATCCCCATAGACAGCACGTCCATTTTAACACCAGAATAGTCTTGTTGAATAACCTGTTGCTGGATCGATTTCAGCAAACGAAAACAACTTCTTACTTCGTCTTGATTGGCAGACAGTTTTCCAATTGTCATCAAACCTTTTATTTGCAAAGTGTCCAGCTGAGCCAATTGTTGTATCAAATTCAATGCTTCTTCAGGAGAAGCACCAAACTTACTTTCCTCATACGAAGTATTGACTTGTACGAGAATATCGACTTTCTTTTTTTCCTTGGTTAAATGGTTATGCAATGCTTGTCCCAACTTTAAACGATCCACCGAATGAATACATGTTGCGTATTTCAAGACGTCCTTAACCTTATTCGTCTGGAGATGTCCGATAAAATGCCATTCTGCTCGTTCATTTCCGATAAATGAATACTTTTGCTGTAATTCCTGGACTTTATTCTCACCAAGCAATGTTTCGCCAAAGTCTAGGGCTCGAATAATTTTCTCTGCAGGGACGGTTTTTACGGCTAACAAGAGCCTCACTTCTTCAGGATTCCTCCCGACAGATTGGCAAGCCGAATCCATTCTTTTTCTAATTTCTTTTATTCTATCTTCAATCGCTAAATTACTTAAATTACTCATGTTTACTCCTCATTTCTTCAGAGGGAAAGTTAATCTTTCCCTATCTTATCTACTTTCCTAAGCCTGTTCAATTTCATATTTTTACTCATAATGATTGGTTTTACCTATGAAAGCGATATCATCAATCGATTTGTGTCAGAGTTGAGTTTACTTCATGTTTCACCCTCCTCCAGTCCAATTTCATTAGATATTTTCAATGAGTTATCTTACAATAATTCAAATAGCCTATTGTTATAGAACGTTAAGGGGGAAGAACGTTGGAACTGAAACATTTGGAGTACTTTATGGCCGTATGCAAGGAACTGCATTTTACCCGTGCAGCCGAGAAGCTCGGCATTGCCCAACCCTCTCTAAGCCAACAAATTCGTTTACTGGAACATGAAATTGGAACTCCTCTATTTGATCGTATAGGTAAGAAGACTGTTATAACAGAAGCAGGAAAACTGTTGCAGCATCATGGTTATAACATTTTTCATGAGCTTTTGCAGGCACGTACCGCGATAAGCGAACTACAGGGACTAGAAAGAGGAACGTTGAAAATTGGTGCTCTACTGACGGTTGTCAATTATTTGCTTCCACCGACAGTTATTGAGTTTCACCGTAAATATCCTAATATCGAGCTGTCTGTCTTTGGCCTACGAACCGGAGATATATACAACGAGCTGCTTAAAAATGAGCTTGATTTAGGTATCGTAATGTTACCGATGGAGCATGATGACCTGGAATCGATCCCTCTTTACAAAGAAAACCTTGCCCTTGCGTCTCCTGTCGATTATCCCGTTGCCCAGCAACCTTTTGTGACGCTTGATATTCTGAAGCGAGTTCCTTCCGTCCTATTGCCAGGTACATATTTTATGAGACAACTGATTAATGAAAAATGTCGCTCGTATGATTTCACGCCCCAACCGGTCATGGAAATGACAACGATGGAATCGATCATCAATATGGTCAGCAAAGGTGTTGGCGTCACTATTCTACCGAAGGCCTATCTCGATTACATTGACAATCAGCATATTCAAACAATTCCGATTCAGAACCCAGCATTAACCACACAAATCGGTGTTGTTTACCGAAGAAACAAATATTTATGTGCGGCTAGCCGTATATTTATGGAGCAATTGATAACTACGATTAAAAGTGAGTGTTTTGACTAATGTCTTTTTTAAGCGTTGCAAGGGCAGCATTTGAACATCCGGAGCAATTTCATGGCAAAGACATTCCTTGAGTTGATACAAGAATTTTATATCGTTAAAACAAAAAAACCGCAATCTATGCGGCTTCTTACGACTAAAAATATGAAGCATTCGGAAAATTCAAGCAAATCCTTTACACAGGAGTAGCGTTTACTTGTTAATATATGTGACTAACCTAAAATCAACGGGAATACGGTCATAGTTTGACATTTGGTCTGGCTCCTCAGATATTAAATTGTTGCTTCAATTGGGAGACTTATAACCGAAGTATAAGCGACTAACTTCCGGTTCGTGTACCGTCAATGGAAATTTGATTTTGTCCTTTTTGATAATGATATAAGTCCTCATCCTTAGCTCGTATCTTTAAAATAAAAAAGACGCCAATTTTGGTCATACCCCTGTCAAGTAGACAGAACTAAAAAGACATCTTTAAGCAGCAACCGTTTCTCGGTATTCAATCGGGGAACGGCTGTTTAATTTTTTCTGCAATCTATTTTCGTTATAAAACGAAATGTACTCCCGTACGTGTTGTTCTACCTCCGCTAGGGTTCCGGGTTTCGTTAAATAAATCTTCTCTGTTTTAAGATGGGAAAAGAAGGATTCTATACAGGCATTGTCTAGGCAATTTCCACGCCTTGAATGGCTCCCAACCATTAAGCCGCTTAAGTTTGCGGTTAAACGGCTTGGAGGTATACTGAAACCCCTGGTCTGAATGGAGAATGATACCCTCCATGTTCACGTTCTTACTTAGAACGTCTAGCGTCTCGCTAACTAGAGCAAGGTCATTTCGTTCCGAAAGACGCCAAGCCACGATTTCATTGTTAAACAGATCTTGAATGACAGAGAGATATATAAACCGCTCTCCAGCTCGTATGTATGTAATATCGGTAACCAGCTTGGATAAAGGAGAATCTGCCTGAAATTGTCGATCTAATCGGTTAGCATTTACCACAGATGCCTGTTTGCCGAAAAAGCGCCGCTTCTTTCGAATGACGAAACGGATTCCCAATTTCTTCATTAGGCGGTACACCTTTTTGTGGTTGACCAAGATACCTTCTCTACGTAAAGCAACGGTCATACGCAGATAACCAAAATAGGGGTGAATCCGGTGGATCGACAACATATGCGATTCCAGGAGTTCTTCCTCTTGCTTACGCTGCTGGGTTGTTTGCTGAGTCTTTCTCCATTTATAATATCCTGCCCGAGAAACATGGGCTAATTCAAGTAATCATTTCAACGAATATCGTGTTCGCATTCCCTCAATAATTTCAAACCTTGCTTCTTTCCTCGTCACTCCTTGTGTAGATTTGGATACTGCTTTTTTAAATATTCAATCTCCGCCCGTAGATACGCCATCTCTTCTTCCATACTGGAAAATTTCGTTTTGGGTCGTCCCTGCCTTGTGGTCGTTGGCCGGAGATTCTCCCCCGCTCGATATTTCATCACCCAGCTTTGCACTTGGGATTTATTACGAATGCCCAATTGTTTCGTCACTTCACGAATACTCATATGTTCTTCGTTCACCAACCGGACTGCCTCCATCTTCACATCTAAGGAGTATTGCCGGAATGATTGTCCCTTTTTAGTCATGAAAAATCCCCTCCGTTCAACAAGATTAAGTCCATCTTACCAGATGTTTTTTTCTCTTGTTTACTAGAAGGGGATAATACCAATTTATTGGCGATTTTTTACAGGCATTAGTTCTTGTCCTTCAACATCGTCTAACGAGAAAAACGTTCCTTGTTTTAACATTTATTTTGGCCTAAGGGCAATTGGGCAAGAGCCAGACCGCCGGAAAGACCGGCATTGTCTCCAAGAGCCGGCGGTACCACATATTCTTCGATATGCTTATGCAGGAATTGATGTTGCATATAGCCGTTCAAAAGCTCTTTTAGCTGTTTTCTCACTGCCGGAAAGAGCTGTTCTTGTTTCATGACTCCCCCACCCAAGATCATTTTCTGTGGAGACAGGATAAGAATATAATTCATCAATGCTTGCGCTAGATAAAAGGCCTCGATCTCCCACGCTGAGTGATCTACGGGCAACTCTCTCCCCTCCGTATTCCAGCGTTGGTTAATAGCCGGCCCGGCTGCCAATCCTTCCAGGCAGTCTACATGATAAGGGCAGCCACCCTTATATTGATCCGCAGGATGGCGGCGTACCAGAATATGCCCCATTTCCGGATGAGACAATCCTCGAAGCACGGATCCTCTTACCACGGCTCCTGCTCCGATTCCTGTTCCTACCGTCATATACAGACAGCTGTCCAGACCTTTGGCCGCTCCCCAGGTATATTCACCAAGTGCCGCTCCATTCACGTCCGTATCAAAGGTCATGGGAACATCAAAGTGTTCCTTCAGCCTGCCAATTAAGTTGTAATGAGACCAGTGCGGCTTCGGTGTAGATGTAATATAGCCGTAGGTATTACTGCCAGGAACGGGATCAATCGGACCGAAAGAGCCTACACCCATAGCTTCTACTTGTTTGCCGGCAAAATATTTAATGACCTGCTCCATCGTCTCCTCTGGTGTAGTCGTCGGAAAGCTAATTCGGTCATGAATATTTCCTTTTTCATCGCCTGTACCGCACACAAATTTAGTGCCACCTGCTTCAATCGCTCCCAGTATCGCCATTATTTCCACAGCCTCTCGTTTTCTTTTTTTGATAAAATCCTTTTTAAATACGATTAGAAAAAGGGTATCCTCAGCAGGATACCCTCTACAGTTTATTTACAATTGGTAGTCAAATTTAAACATTGGGGTATACAACTACCTTTAAACATTCGCTTTTATAATTCAGTGCACGCTCCATCGCTTCATAGGTTTGTTCCAATGGATATTTATCAGTTATTAGTAACGTAGCGTCAATATTACCGGATGAAAGGAATTCAATTCCTTTCGGGTAGGTGTTGGCATAACGGAAGATACCATAAATATCTACCTCGTTGTCTGCTATGAAGGGAACATTGAAAGGAATATCAGCCTGTGCCGGGAGACCGACGATCGCCATCTTACCTCCGCGTGCCAGACTAAAATGTTCGCGCACGTAGAGGAATGGCCTCTCTGGAGTTTTTTTGTAGTTATGTAGCTGCTGCTTGGTGATGCTAAATTCTTGAGCGATATCAGCTTGTGTTTTTTGGTAGGCAAAATTATTTTGCTCACCATTCCAAAAGTGTACTGATTACTATGTATTTCGACTCAATGTCTAAATGCATCGAGGATCCATTCATGAGATTTTTAATTATATGAAAAATGATCTCCTACTACCTTTAATGAATGCATCGAATCATTTTATTCCAGAACCTATGAGAAACTTTAGAATTCAATGTTTTTCACAGGTTCTCAAAATATAGGATCCTATATATCTCTCTTATGGCGAATCGAGAAATAGCGCTGATTTAAATTGTTCTTCGAATCACGCTTTTGGTTGCTGCCGCCTCAAAAATCGTCTCAATCAGCACCAGCACACGGTGCACTTCTTCGCTTTTGATCGCAAGCTCCGCTTTTCCTTCGATGGCGGAGACATAATTTTCATAAAAGCTTTCTGCAGCAGCAGGTATTTTCTCAATCGGGAACTTAAGGGTGGATTCCTCAGACGGTGGCGCCATCGTTTTCGTCAATCCTTGACCTGCTTGAATCGGTTTTGGTTCCACACGAGCAACATCCGGATTCCGGGTAACGATCTCTCCGCTCAAGTCCCAATCCCTGATCACTGCAGTTCCTTCGGTTCCTTTAATATACCAACGCGGCAGCTTTACGTAATTGGTCGTACCCACTTCAATGACCGCTGTCAGGCCATCCTTGAACTCAATAAAGCTGGTAAAGCCGTCATCCACTTCAGTCCCCAAAATATAGCTTAAGGTAGCAGCTACGCTTTCGATTTGGCTGTCCGTAATCTGAAGCAGCTGGTCCAACAGATGTACTCCCCAATCCAGCAGCATTCCTCCTCCATATGCCTTTAGTTGCCGCCAGTCACCTGGAATGCCGTTAGCCCCCTGAACCCGCGATTCCAGCTGGAAAAGCTCGCCCACGGTCTTTTTGCTGATGATATCTTTGATAATTCGGAAGTCTTCATCCCATCGGCGGTTCTGATGTACCGTAAACACGCGGTTTTCTTTCTTCGCCACCTCGACAATATCCAAGAAATCCGCGCTCGTTATCGTAACCGGCTTTTCGCAAATGACATGTTTTCCGGCTTGCAATGCCTGAATCGCGATTTCTTTATGAACGTCGTTAGGCGTTGCTATTAAAACAATATCCACGGCCTGATCGGCCAGAACGGCATCCAGACTGGCGTAGGTTTTATAGCCGGCAGCCGCAGCCAGTTCCATCCGGTAATCGACAATATCAAATACACCGCCAACGGCAAGCTGCTGAATAGGTTCGATCAATTGAACATGGTAGCTTCCCATGCCTCCATAACCGATAATGACTACATTATATATCCGATTGCCCATTTTCATTTTCCTTCCACTCCTGATTTAAGCTCACCACATATCAAGCGGTTGCTCACGGATCAAAATCGATTGCAGATTAGTTACTGTACAATTAAATCCTTCTTCGACGGACATCAAAGGATCTTCGTGTTTCATGCTTCTTCACTATCTTCGGCAGTGCCAGAAAACGTATTAGATACTGTCACAACCAATAATCCCCATTTTAAATGTCATCGTAACTCTCCTTTCACTTCGTTGGATAGCTCTATCATACAAATCTCATGAGAAGCTTTCTTCCTCATTTCTTGCCGTTTTATTCCCGAATATTGCCCTGCGGTATTTCAATGGTGATGTTCCTGTCGCTTCCTTAAAGAAATGATGAAACGTCTTCACGCTGTTGAAACCTGCAGCCTCTGCGACCTCAGTGATCGGATTGTTTTCATTCAGCAAAATCCATTTGGCCTTATTCAGTCTGTATTCATTCAAAAATGCTACAAAGGTCATCCCCGTATTCTTCTTAAACAGCCTGGCGAAATAATGGGGACTAAAACCCATATATTCAGCTACATTTTTCAGTGAAATGGTTTCATGATAATGGCATTCCACATATTCAAAAATACGTTCCAGTTTATAAAGCATGTCCTTTGATTGTGTTAAGGTTCTTGCAGAGATTTCGGGAAGTCTCGGCGTCATGCTTCTCGGCACTTCCCGCAAAATAAGAGTCAACATCTCAAACAGTTTGGCTTTGATCATATAGGCATAACCTTCTCGGCGGTTGGCGTTCTCATCATAAATGCTTTGAATCAGCGGAAGCATTTTAGCTGCTGTTTCTTCTGACCAGTTCCAGCTTGATTGCTCCATCTCTGTAAATATATATCTAAGAGGGCGCTTTTGATCGCTTAATGTGGATACCTCTTGGAAAAAGCTCAGATCAAATTGAATAACCACCCGTTCGCTGTCGGGAGAAGCCAAGAAATAATGAACATCACCACCATTTATAAATTGAACTTCACCTTGTTTCATGCGTATCGAAATATCGTTAACTCCCAGATCCAAGGTTCCCTTGGTCACATAAATAATTTCAATTTCTTTATGCCAATGAGGATAGCACAGCACGTCGCCTTTATTAACAAAACTCCGGAAAGGAAAATGTCTGTCAAGCTCCGGGATTTCTAAATAAAAATTCATTTTGATAGACTCCTTTTGTTGTAACATTCAAAAAAGCCGCACACATGACTAATAATAATCAAGTCGCCTTTTCATACAGATAGAATATCGGACATTACTTCCCTTCTTCGTTTTTCTACTCCTCAACTTTTGAATAAAATATTCTCTTCTCTTTGAATTGTAAGCGTTTAACATTCTTTTTTCTACCATTGCAGTTACAGTTACCTTCAAGCAAAAACAATTGTTATCTAATTCAAGCAGAAAAGAAGCAGAGTGTTTTGGGAAGCAGCAACAATCCCCTAGGACACTCCATTTTAGCTTTATTATTTCCTCATCTATTTATCTCCTCTTTTATTTGTTCACAGTTGACATGAACATGACGAATATCGGTAAGATCATACTGAAAGATTTCTAACAATTTTTGCATAAATCTATATATACATTTCCATAAAAATGGTATATTCTAGTAAAGCAACAACATCCATATAAAAAATATAACCTTATGGAGGGACAGGCCTTGAAGAGACTATTCGCTTTAAGTTGTGCTTTCTATCTGCTAATCGGCATCACCAGCGTGGTTCTTGGAGCATTACTGCCGGTTCTGCTGCCTCACTATGGACGGGGGTACAGCGATGGCGGATTACTGCTGTTCCTGCAGTTTTTCGGATTTCTTATCGGCGTTCTGCTCTCCCCTTTCATGGCTCTGCATATCGGTCGCAAGTCGATGCTGTCCATTGCCCTGGTCAGTATCTTGGCAGCGTGTGCCATCCTAGGTATACTGCCCTCATGGACCTGGGTCATCGTGATGACCATCTGGGTTGGCTTCGGCTCAGGTATCATTGAATCGTCCATCGGAGCTTTCACGATTGAGTTCACCGAGGAACAGAAAGCCGTAGCCATGTCCAAGCTGGATGTCTATTTTGCACTTGGTGCACTGCTCATTCCGGCAGTAGTAAGCCTGTATATCTGGTCTGGAATGTGGTATCTGACCTTCTACACCATCTCCCTTCTGACATTTATCCTGGGGCTGTTCTGGCTTACTATGCCTGCTTCCGCCTCTTCCCATCTTACCCAAGCAGACCTCCGAACATCTGAGCGTTCTATCGAACAAGCCCGGTACTCGGGACAGCATCGTCTGTTACTGGGAATCTTCATTGTATTCTTCTTTGTTTATATGGGTCTTGAACTGGGGCTCATGAACTTCCTGCCCTCTATTCTGATCGAGACGCTGCAGCTTCGAGAATCCGTAGCCTCGCTGGGTGTCAGCATACTATGGATTGCGATGATCATCGGTCGCATGTTCTCAGGAAGGATTGCAGAGTCATCAGGATATATTCCTTTCCTGCTGTGGAGCGTAATCGGAACTTTCTGCTTCCTAGTTGCCATGGTGTTTGTATCCAGCCAGTGGGCTACATACCTTCTGATTTTCGGTGCAGGTTTATTCATGTCCGGACTCTTCTGCATCGCACTTGTCTATGCCAACGTGCTGATTCCGGGGATGACCGAGCGAACGACCAGCATTCTGATTGCGTCGGGCGGAATTGGCGGCTCGGTGCTTCAATATGTAATAGGCTGGAGCATGAGCGAATGGCCGGTGACGGCTACCCTCTGGATTCTAGGGGCTTTCAGCCTGATTCTGCTGCTGGCGGTTATTCTTTCGCATCTCTGGAATGGCAGAAGCAGCCGGGTAGTTGGCTCCCTTGGCCATCAGGGCAAGGAAGGATGAGATCACTTTATTCTTAGGGGAGGTGAGGCCTGCCGCATCATGCTGTAACAAGGGCTGTACTTTATAAGGATGTACTTAGAGAAATGTATATTCTGATATGGAGGGAAAGTATTGTGGATACCTTAACCAAAGAACGCTTCAGATACGGAAAAGGCATTACTCTGATTGACGATTCAGGTAAGGAGTATTTGGACGGTGTATCCGGCACCTTCAATCTGTCGCTCGGTTATAATCACCCTCATGTCGTTACCAAAGTACAGGAACAAGTCGCCAATCTTACCCACATGTCCTCATCCTTTACCGAGCCTTATGTCGAGGAAGTCCTGGATCATCTGATCCAGTATACGCCGAACGGCATCGACGCGGGATGGATGAGAGATATTACCGGCTCCACGGCGAACGAATGCGCTGTGAAGCTAGCCCAGAAATATACCGGAGCACTCGATATAATTAGCCTGTATCTGTCCCATCATGGGCAGACCCAGTTCGCAACAGGCATATCGGGTAATGCCTTCCGGCGGAGGAAATTTCCCAACTCGGCTGCAACAAATTCCCTGCATGTACCTGCTCCCTACTGCTATCGCTGTCCGTTTAATTCTTCGCCTGACAAGTGTGGCTATCAATGCGTGGAAGCAATATCGGATGCCATTGAGTATGCAAGCTCTGGCTCTGTGGCCTGCATGATTATTGAGCCCATCCTGGGCAACGGAGGCAATATCATCCCACCTGCAGGATATTTTAAGCGCCTCCGTCAGCTGTGCAACGAGTACGGGCTGATTCTGATCGCTGACGAGGTGCAGACCGGGATTGGGCGGACAGGTTACATGTTCGCAAGTGAGCTGTTTGAGATCCAGCCAGATATCATTACCCTTGCCAAGGGTTTGGGCGGCATCGGTGTTCCGGTTGCAGCGGTATTGATGCAGTCTCGTCTCAATGTTCTGGAAAAACACGAGCACTCATTCACCTCGGGCAGCAATCTGATCTCGGTCACGGCAGCCAAATCCACGCTAGAGGTTGTGTCCGAGCCCGGTTTTCTGGAAGCTGTACAGTCGAAGGGAAGCCTGCTCGGGACCCTGCTGACTGAGATGGCCGACAAGCATGATTGCATCGGGGAGGCTCGCGGCGTCGGACTGATGTGGGGATTGGAAATTGTAGACGAGGATGATGCCCCTGACGCAGCCAAGAGCAATGTGATTATCGACCGTTCTTTTGCCGAACAGCAGCTGATTCTCAGAGGTTCTCGTTACGGTTACGGCAATGTGGTCAAAGTAAGACCTTCTCTCACGGTTACGGAAGACGAGATTGTCGAAATTGTCAAGCGGCTTGACGCCGTTCTGGCCACCCTTCACTAACTATCTGCCGAACAGGCAAAAGGAGGACTATTCATGCTTGCACTGGTATACAAATCAGCTTGGGATGTGGCTCTTGAGGAAAGACCCGTTCCGGAGATTACCAAAGATAACCATGTTCTCGTCCGGATTCGGGCGACAGGCGTATGCGGTACAGATCTAGGCATCATCAGCGGCAAATATCATGCCGTGCCGTCCACTATCCTGGGCCACGAATCAGCAGGGGAAGTGATCGCTGTAGGATCAGCTGTCAGTTCAATGCAGCCCGGGGACCGGGTTGTGATTGATCCGACGTACTACTGCGGTCAATGCGATATGTGCCGGACAGGGAGACAGAACCATTGCACACATAAATCCGTAACGGAGACTGGAGTCAGCGCCGACGGCACGTTCACTGATTATTATGTGACCGAGGACCGGTTTCTCTACAAGCTGAAGGATCATATCAGCTACGAAGAAGCGACACTGACCGAACCGCTGAGCTGCATGCTGACTGGAATCAACCAGATCCACCTGCTGCCGAACTTCACAACTGTCATTCTGGGCGCAGGCCCAATCGGGATTCTGTACAGTTATGCTCTTGCTTCCAAAGGCGTAACCGGCTGCCTCGTCGACATCTCGGAAGAACGGCTCGCCATAGCGGATTCCATTGCCCCCAAGCGGTGGTCCGTACACGGCACACTAGAGTCGGCCATTCATGAGCTGGCACCGTTAAAAAATCAGGTAGACATGATTGTGGATACCACAGGCGTGGTCGGCACCCAGGTACTATCCCGGCTTACGAGCGGCGGGTATCTGATGCTGGTGGGGCTGAGAGACGGGACAAGCTCGTTCAATCCGAAGGAGGTAGTTGACCGTAGCCTCAAAATCATCGGCTCGATTGATTCCCTGGGTACGTTCTCCACGGCGCATTACCTGATTGAGCAGCAGATCGTTCCCGCCAAAAAAATCATTACCCACTCCTATCCGCTGGAAGACTACCGGGAGGCCTTTCTGACCCTCGGATGCAATATCAGCGAGCGGACACTTCAGCCTTCTTCACAGGCGATCAAGGTTGTGCTGCAATCGAACGACTCCGGTAACTAAATCCGGATACTAACAAGGGGGAGAATGGACATGACAACCATTCATCATGATGTACAGCCGAATAATGAATTCACTGGAGGTTCATCAGCGTCCGTTCCGGTCAAGGCGGTCATTTTCGACATGGACGGGGTGCTGGTAGACAGCGAACCGATTTATTTTGAGATCGAGCGTAGCTCCTTTGCCCATTTCGGTGCGTCCATGACCGAAGAAGAGCACCACACCTATGTCGGAGTGACACTGGAATCCATGTGGCGTCAGGTGCTGGACAGACATCGGCTCACCAATACAGTTGAAGAGGCGCTATCCTTTCACCGAGAAAATGTGATGCAGACGATGACAGCACATGAGGGCCTTGTGGCGATCGACGGATTGGAACGGTGGCTGGACTGGCTGCAGGAGAAAGGGATTCCGGTCGCGGTGGCCTCTTCCTCTCCGCGGGCACTAATTGATCTCATCATGGAAAAGACAGGGCTTGGCCGTTACTTCGACATTCGAATCACCGGAGAAGAGGTATTGCAGGGTAAGCCGGCACCGGACATCTTCTTATACGCCGCCGAGCTGCTTGGCATAGCCCCGGCCCATTGCATCGTTATAGAGGATTCACGGAACGGTGTCCAGGCAGCCAAGAGTGCGGGTATGCGCTGCATCGGCTTCCACAACCCCGGCTCGGGCCGGCAGGACCTGTCCAGAGCCGATCGCCGGATTCTCAGCTATGACGACCTGTGGGCGATTAAAGAGAGCCTGCCGTTCTAGGAGCAGCTGCCTGCCAAGAACAAAAGTCGAAATGTACCTGAAGGCATATCCCCTTTATAATCATATGGAATCGCCCGATCTTTAATAGGGTTGAGGACATTAAATAATGCCCCTTGGAATACACACTGGAGATGTCATTTATCCTGCCCTGTGTGTACTCTAAGGGGCGTGCTTTACATCGAATCGGCCTCCTGACGGTTTCAATATCTTATGCTATTCGTATGCAGCAGAACTCATATAAAAAAATGGGGTGCTCTAAACACCCCAACATGGATTCATCGATATATATCCCGCTTCATTTGAACGGTAAGTTTGCGTATGTTCAGTTCTTTCTATCTTCTTCGGTAATCAGAGAACTGTAGGCCGGAATCGTGACCGTTCCTTTCTTCACCTTCACATCCTTCGAGGTGGAGAAGACCACTTTCCACTTCCCCTTATCCAAATCGTTCATCTGCAGGGTAACCGGCTCTCCAGACAGGTTATGATATACATACAATGTTTCTTTGCCTGAAGTGCGTTTATATGCGGTCACGCTGGCAGAACCTGTTTGGATAGGTTGCAGACTGTCGTTGCGGAGAGCTTCATGTTCTTCCCTCAGACGGATGAGCGTGCGGTAGCTTTCCAGCAGGGAATCATCTTCCCGCAGCTGCGCTTCCACCGATACTTCGCCTGTGTTGTATTTGGGTTCCTCCCACGTCGTTTGACCGGGGCCATCTCCCTTGTACCAGCGCATAGGCTCACGAAGATACTCATCGGGCTTCTCTCCCTTCATGCCGATTTCTTCCCCATAATAGAGGAACGGCTGACCCGGAAGCGTCAAAAGAATGGAAGCGGCCAGCTTGGCTTTTGGCATATCCCCGCCCAGCTCGCTCATGACACGGGTCTGGTCATGATTGCTCAGGAACGGAGCATCGAGTGCCGCCTTATTGTACGATTTGTACAGTTTCAGCATTTTCTCGGCGAATGTCGCGATACCCTGATCCCGGCCGTTTTTTACGGAGTTCAAAATCGTTCCGCCCAGGTCAAAATTAAACAGGGAGTGGAGCGGTCCGTAATAAGGAGCTATTGTTTCCGGTTTGTCCCATACCTCCCCTGCCAGATATACATTTGGATTTACCTTCTCCATCTCGGAACGGAACTCATTCCACCACGCGATGTTTTTATCGGCACCATCCTTCGTCTGTCCTTTAAAAATATGCATCGCCGCGTCAAGCCGGAACCCGTCTGCACCCTGCTGCAGCCAATACTTGCCGACTTTGATCATTTCTTTGCGGACTTCGGGATTGTCAAAGTTCAGATCCGGCATTCCCGACCAGAACGTACCGTAGAAATACCCTTCGCCATTCGGATTCTTATACCATACCTGCTGGTCCCACGATCCTTTTTCATCCAGATTTGTGTTCTCATCCGCCCATACGTAATAGTCGTGGTATTTGCTTTGTGGGTTGGCGCTGGCCTCCTTGAACCAAGGGTGCTCGCTGCTCGAATGATTGATAACAAGGTCCATGATTACCTTGACGCCCTTTCGGTTCGCTTCTTTCATCAAGGTGCGGAAATCATTCAGACTCCCATACTGCGGGTCCACCTGATAGTAGTCGGTTACATCATATTTATGGTAGCTTGGAGACGGATTCAGGGGCATGAGCCAGAGACCGCTGACCTGCAGATCCTTGCCCGAACGGGGTTTGCCGTCGTTTAAGTAATCAAGCTTTTGTGTAATTCCTTTCAAATCACCGTGTCCGTCTCCATTTGAATCATAAAAAGAATTGATATAAATTTCATAAAACACACCCCTTCCAGTAGAAACCGGAGGCTTATGTCCGTTCATTTCCTGCTCTGCCACTGCACCTGAAGCGAACATCGTGAGCATAGGCACCGTTAACATGGCGGTGGACAATCTTCTTAAGCGTTTGTTTCGTATCAAAACATATCAGCTCCTTTGATTGTTATGGGCGCGCTTTCATTATAAAGAGAAACAATCCAAAAAAAGGGGATATTATTATCAATTATGGTGGAAAATATCGATCTTTTTGTTTTATCTCTGTATCGAACGAAAATACGACATGCTTTTGAGGCGCTCTCCTGACAGGTGTCTGCGGGCCAGCTTACGACTGCAGATCATGAAGTGACATCTCGTTCCACCCGGCTTTTACGGAAAAAATCGTATGATAAGCAATTCATTACATGAAAAAAACGGATCCTTTATTACAAAGGAATCCGATTTTCGTAATCACAGCTAGAATAAAGTTCAACTAACGTACCCGTTAAATGTTAATCCGACTTATTCCTGACACAATCGGGATAAGGAGCTTTTTTATGAAGGGTCAGCGCATTGGCTATGTCCGGGTTAGTAGCTTCGAGCAGAATCCGGAACGACAATTGGAACAAGTGCAGAATGAGTATTATTCTTTAAAATGTTGATTGTTTTCATTGACCCATTGAGCAAAAGTTCTAGCTGGATTTCCAGTCACTTCTTCTACCGTCGACAGAACGGTATAAGCATCTGCGGGTGGATTTTTACCCATTTCTATGATGAAATAATTAATAAACTCATCGTCATAACCCTGCTCTTTCCACTCTTGTCTTACTTGTTCTTCTGTCAGCTCAATAAGTTTGATAGGTCTACCAACGACTTCAGAGATTTGCTTTACCATATTTCTAGGAGACAATGCTTCCGGACCAGTCAAATTATATATTCTACTACTATGACCTTCTTCTGTGAGTGCTTCAACTGCAACACTAGCAATATCGGCTTCATGGATTCTGGCGCTTAAACTGTCGGGGAAAGCAGTACGAATGTTCCCTTCTTTTTGAATAGATGCTGCCCATCCATAAAGTACATTTTTCATAAACTCAACCGGTCGTAGAATGGTCCATTCCATTCCACTATTTTGAATTACTTCTTCAATTGGATTATTAAAGAAATCTATCAATGCAACTATTTTTTTGACGTTAGCTTCTTTTGCCATTTGAATGATTCTTTGGTTTGTTAAAAATTTTGTGTCCGATTGGTCACTCTGAGTGATCAGAAACAAGCTATCCACATCTTGAAAATATCTTTCTATAGTCTCGGGAATATCAAGATCACCTAATACTACTTGTGCTCCTTTAGGTAAGTTGCCTTCTTTCCGTGATAATGCCTTTACTGCTATTCCTTTAGCAAGTAGTTGCTCAACAATAAGCCCCCCTAGAGTTTCTGTTGCTCCTGTAACTAAAACTTTCATTTCTCTATAGTCAAGGAGGGAATTTATGAATAAAAATTTTCAAAACCATTTAACTTCAGGACAATTTGCAAAACTGATGGGGATCAGCAAAGATACTTGTAAAGGTACTACTCAATTAATCAAATAGATGTGTTTAAAGTGATCACAATTCTTAAAGAAATAGAAATACCATTAAAAGAAATAAAAGAATATTTAAATAAAAGGTCCCCTCATGAACTTATTCTTTTACTTGAAAAAGAAGAGGCAATTCTAAATGCAAAAATTAAACAATTGCAAAAAATGAAAAATATAATTTCAGAGAAAGCACGAATTACAAAAGCAGCAAGAATATTGAAATTTGCTAATGATAAGGGCATAGATTTACATGGATTTTTCTATGAAGATGTTTTGTTAGATGACCTTTCAGTTAGAGGTTATGAAGAGTATTTAATTAAGGTTTCTGTTCGAATTTCTAAGGTGTAGATCAAGAGTTTTTTGGATCCAAGTTTGGACTTTTCTTAGAAGATATGTCATAAACAAACCTTTACACTATACTTGTTGGAATTTTTGAATCACCAACACTCCAAACTTTCACTTCATTGTTTATGCTGAGATGGAAAGCTATTATAAAAGCTTAATTACTAATGCCTGTGTGTTCTATGCAAGATTGAAATGGTCTATCGGGACCAAATATAAGATTGGCGGACTGCTTGGCTTTCTCAATGACATTCATGACCTTCTCGCTATGTTCAAGCATATCCGAGACTTTTTCCAAATCTTTTTCTCCGATGATACGGTCAAATTCAACGAATTCGTCATACATACGATGCGGATGATCTTTCAGGTCCACCCGAATTGGCGTTTCCTTATTCGCAGTGTAATCAAAGCAGTCGCATATATTAGCTGAACTTGCCATGTGTATATAGCCCTTATTACCTTGAATGTTCACTGCATTGGGGGCCGTACTGTCTTTTGAACCTATGCAGACACACTTGAAATCACCGTAATCAAGCAGCAGCATACCTGAAGTATCAATTCCACGCTCCATGTTTGCCCAATACTCCACCTTCTTAGGGCTCCCGAAGAAACCAACAACCAAATGAATATTATATAAATTAATATCCATCAAGGCTCCACCAGACATTTCCGGATTAAACGCAGGCTGGATTACTCCCGCTTTGAAAGCCTCATACCGAGATGAATATTGGGAGTAGTTGCATTCAACTATTTTGATCTCACCCAGCTTAGGTAGATACTCCTTCATTGACAAATAATTTTTCAAATATTGATTCGTAATGGCTTCCACCAATACCAGTTTTCTTTGCTGAGCAATTTCTTTTAGCTCTAGAAATTCATGCAAATTGGAAGTAAACGGCTTCTCACAAATGACATGTTTACCACTCAATAATGCTTCTTTGACATATGAATAATGAAGATGATTAGGCAACCCGATATAGACTGTATCCACATCACTATTCAACAGCATTTCGCTGTAATCCGAATAAATCTGAGATATTCCATATTTATTTTGAAAATCCAGTAATTTCTCCTGGTGGCTAGGTCTAGAACAAATGGCCTTTAATAAAATGGTGGGAATTTCCTGAATAAAGCTCAATAGATCCCCTACGATCATCCCTGCTCCGACAATTCCCAACTTCATTTTAGTTACACTCCTCTATACCTTTTTCAAGTATTTCCATTAAAGTTATCGTTTCTTCGTCTTTAATCACTTTTTCTTTGCCAAGTACGATCGACTGATAGATATCGTCATACACTCGGGCATAGTCTCCCTTTTCAGAAACGACTTTTTCTTCATGATACTCGCCATCATCATCCAGATACGTTAAGATGCCATAATGCTCGGGCTGATCGATGCCGAAATCAGTGTGTCCCTTAGGCAGATAGTATAATTTTAGATGCTCCTCCTGACGATCCTTCGTTTGCTTTATAAAAACACCTTTTTTGCCGTATACAACAAAACTCGGCCGCTCTTTTAAACGAAAGAAGCTGGATTTGATGGATACCTTGAGCGAGGGATAATAAAAATCCAAATCAAAATAGTCATTCATTCTTCCGGAACCCAGCAATTGACGCACATCGTAATGGATCGTGTCTGGTTTTCCAAAATAGGATAGAACCTGGTCAATGGTATGAGCGCCATGTCCATATAGGTAGCTGTTATATTTAGAAAAATGAGAGGTGAAGTTGGGGGTCTCAGGGCGATAATAATCGAAATGCATCTCCACCTCCAGCAAATCTCCAAGCTTTCCTGATTCAATAACCTTCTTGGTAGTGAGGAAATCCGAATCGTAACGTCTATTTTGATAGCATTGTATAACCAGATTTTTCTCTTTGGCGTATTGGAAGATCGACACGGCTTCCTCTTTAGTTAACATGAAAGGTTTCTCAACAAGTACATTTTTTCCGTGATCAAGCGCCATTTTCGCATAAGAGTAGTGGGATTCTGCAGGTGTACAGATAACAATCAACTGGATTTCCTTATCGTTCATTAGAGATTCAATATTATCTGTATAGAGCACGCCAGGAATTTTTTCCCACTCTCCTTTATCTGGATTACGGGCATATATAGTCTTCACTTTCAAATCATCTCTGGTCAATGAAAAAGGCAGATGGTAACGGTTCGTGCTTTTGCCATTCCCAATATACCCGATGGTAAGCATATTAATTCCCCCTTAGGCTCTTTTCATTTATTATAGAAGAAGAACGTCGATCGTAAAGAATTTGCCGCTAAAATGGTACATTCAACCGATTATTTGTAAAAATGACGGTTTATTTTTAAACAAAATGTTTATTTTATATTCTTTATCAAACGTTATTTCAATTGAGCCGGGGTGAACCTGTTGAAAATACTGATACAATTATCAGAAATGCAAAACTTTACACCAAACGAAAAAAGCATTGCCTCCTATATTTTGATTCACAAGGAAAGTATCCTGCACTTAAATATTCAGGAGCTTGCAAAGGCTACCTATACTTCGCATTCCGCGATTAATCGATTAACGCATAAACTTGGGCTATCCGGCTTCAAGGAGTTCATAATAAAACTTGCTCGGGAATTTCAGCAAAATACCCAGAACATTTCCAACGTAGACCCCAACTATCCATTCGGTCTTGATGAATCCCCACTTCAAGTGGCGAAAGAAATCGCAGAATTAATGAAGGAAACGATCGAAAAAAACTTTACATTCATGGATGATAACTTGCTGTCGCAAACAGCCGAGTTGCTGGATCAAGCGAAAAGGATCTTTATATATGCGTTAGGCGATTCACAAATCCGAGCGAAAAGTTTTCAGAATAAATTGATTAAAATCAACAAATACGTGGTTATTGCCACGGAACTGTATGAATGGGCTTACCATACGGCTAATCTTACGGCACAGGATTGCGCTATTTTTTTAACTTACCATGGAAAGTCGCCGATTTATTTAAAAGCAGCTCGGCATTTTACACGTGAAAATATCCCTTTTATCACAATCACAGCAACCAATCAAAGCGAATTGGCAAAACTCAGTAATATCTGTATCCAGGTGCCTAATGATGAAGTAAAACATGCCAAGATTGGTACATTTTCGTCGCAAATTGCCTTTGACTACGTATTAAATGTGATTTACTCCTGTATCTATAAAATCGATTACTTGAAAAACATGCAAGCCGCAACACAATCGTTGAAGAATCACTATATCAATGACATGATGAATGACGTATAGAATGAATAGTTTGAAATAGAATATTAAGGACAAGATTGTTAGAATTCAAGATGTCTGATGCAACCATGATCGCACAAAAATGAACCGCCTTAATACGCGGTTCATTTTTGTGCGTGTTTATTTTGAACTTTTCAAGCTAGTGACAGAATATTCATCATGTTAACACAACTAATCTGTACAGTAGTAGATCAAAAGTAATCTTAAAGATTCAGCCGCCATCTTGAAAGTATCAATGGGATGTGTTAGGATGAAGTCGAATTTTAGTAAAATTATTAACTAAAAAGGTGTGAGCTCTTTTGGCAACAATTAAAGACATTGCCCGCGAAGCGGGTGTGTCTGCCGCAACAGTTTCAAGGGTTTTAAATAACGATCTGTCTCTGTCCGTGAGCCCAGACACCAAGAACAGAATTTTTTTGATTGCTGAACAGCTCGAGTATAAGCCTTCCCGACTAAGGCAATTAAAGCGGAACACGGAACGTGCCGGGATGACGGTCTCCCTCCTGCTGTGGTGTTCCATTGAAGAGGAACGGGACGATCCGTATTACGCCTCGATCCGTCGTGGAATCGAACTGCGCTGTGAAGAGCTTGGCCTGACGTTGGGGCAGACCCTGCGAGGCCGCTCTTCCATCGTCAGCTTGCAGAAAACGGACGGGCTGATTGTCGTGGGTGGCGTCGATCCTGAAGAGGTGATTAAGCTGCATCCCGACAAAAACACCATTGTCCTTGTCGACCAGTACCAAGAACAGCTGGAATACGATTCCGTACGTCTCCATTTCCGGCAAGCTGTTGATCAGGCACTCGAACATCTGCTTGAGCTTGGCCACCGACAAATCGGATTTATCGGCGGTAAGAGTGACGGAGAGCGACGGGCTCATTATTTTGAACGGTTCATGCGGGAACGGGGGTTATACAATCCTCAATTCGTCCGTATAGGTGCCTGGAGTACCGCGGATGGATATCTGATGATGAACGAGCTTCTTGCCGAACAGGAACGACCGACGGCCTGCTTCGCTGCAAGCGACCCGCTCGCCATCGGTGCCCTCCGTGCCCTTCATGGACATGGAGTCAAGGTACCAGGGGATATGGCTATCGTCGGCTTCGACGACATCGAGATGGCGGCCTTCGTACAGCCCCCGCTAACCACTGTGCGTGCCTATCCCGAACAGATGGGAAAGGCTGCCGTTCAACTGCTCTCTGAACGGTTTGAGGGACGTGAACCACCTGCGCACAGCGTGATCGGGACTAAGCTTGTTATACGGGAGAGCTCGTGCAGTAACAGCTAAATCAGCATTTGAAAATCTTAACGTCGCTGATAAATATCATTAAGTAAAAACAATTCGATATTATGAATCCCCAGGGAGTGAATACCATGAACATTCATGTAAACGAGACGCTTGGTTTGTTTCACCTGCAGTCCAAGGATTGCAGCTATATTATCCAGCTTGTTGAAGGATATCCCGCACATGTCTATTGGGGAGCTCAACTTCATCATGACCAAAGTCTAGCAAGTATACTGGAACTTAGGGAGCGTTGCTCCTTCTCCCCCACCCCTGTTCCTTCCAACCGTACGATTTCCCTGGACACGCTTCCTCAGGAATATCCCCAGTATGGAACAAGCGACTTTCGCCAACCTGCTTATCAGGTTGCACTTGCGGACGGAACTCGGATTACAGAGCTAAAATATAGTGGTTACCGCATTGAACCGGGTAAACCAAAGCTCGAAGGACTTCCTTCCGTCTATACCGAATCGGATGATGAAGCGGCAACCCTTTTTCTGATCCTTGAGGACAAATACTCGGGGCTTAAGACTACACTGCTCTATACTGTATTTGCGAATCATAGCGCTATTGCTAGGTCTACCCTTTTTGAACAAAAAGGAAGCGCTGTCATGAATATTGAGCAAGTCATGAGCGCCTCTGTCGATTTCGCCGATTCCAACTATCAAGCTCTTTACCTGTCTGGTGCCTGGGTGCGGGAAAGATATATCCAACGCCGCGATCTCGGACCTGGTACCATTCGGTTGGAGAGCCGACGGGGCTCCAGCAGTCACCAGATGAATCCATTTCTGGCACTGCTTCGTCCTGATGCGACTGAGGATCGCGGAGATGTGTACGGCTTCAGTCTGGTCTACAGCGGCAACTTCGTGGCACAGGCGGAAGTAGAGCAGTTCAATCAGACCCGTGTAAGTATCGGAATCAATCCCTTTGACTTCTCCTGGCGGCTTGAACCGGGTCAGTCATTCCAGACCCCTGAAGCTGTACTGGTCTTTTCCGGAGAAGGTCTTGGGGGCATGTCGCGCACCTATCATCGCCTCTACCGCAAACGTCTCTGCCGGGGCGTTTTCCGTGACAAAGAGCGCCCGATTCTTGTGAACAATTGGGAAGCCACTTATTTCAACTTCGATGCCGATAAAATCGAAGCGATTGCTAAGGAAGCCGGGCCCCTCGGTATTGAGCTCTTTGTTCTTGATGACGGTTGGTTTGGCAAACGCGACAACGACGACAATTCGCTTGGGGACTGGTTTGAGGACCGTCGCAAGCTGCCTGGCGGCCTTGCCGACCTGGCCAAACGGGTTAATAAACAGGGATTACAGTTTGGCTTGTGGGTAGAGCCGGAAATGGTATCTCCTGATAGTGAACTGTACCGCAACCACCCCGACTGGTGCCTGCATGCTGAAGGTCGGCGGCGGACGGAAGGCCGATCCCAGTTGGTGCTTGATCTCTCCCGAAAGGAAGTATGCGATTACTTGTACGATACGCTTAGCTCCGTATTCTCGATCGCTCCGATTACTTATGTCAAGTGGGACATGAACCGTAACATGACGGAGATTGCTTCGGCTACAGCTCCTAGCGAACGGCAAAAGGAAACCGCACATCGTTATATGCTCGGACTTTACGATCTGCTGGAACGCCTGACCTCCCGGTTCCCGGACATCTTGTTCGAAAGCTGTTCTGGAGGCGGCGGACGGTTCGATCCCGGAATGCTTTACTATATGCCGCAAACATGGACCAGCGACGATACCGATGCGATTGAAAGATTGGCTATACAGTACGGAACAAGCATCGTGTATCCGGCCAGCACCATGGGAGCACACGTATCAAGCGTGCCGAACCACCAAGTGGGACGAATCACCTCCCTCGCCATACGCGGTGACGTGGCAATGAGTGGAAACTTTGGCTACGAGCTTGACCTTACTGCATTTACAAAGGAAGAAAAGGAACTCGCTGCCAAACAAATCGCCCAGTACAAGAAAATTCGCTCCCTTGTACAGCAGGGAGATATGTATCGGCTCCTTAGCCCATTTGAAGACCGAGGCGATACGGCCTGGATGTTCGTTAGCGAGGACCAGTCCGAAGCGTTTGTCGCTTACTTCCGCGTGCTGGCTGAACCGAATGGGCCAATCCGGCGATTAACTCTAAAAGGACTTGACCCAGATAAAAAGTATAAAATCGAAACTGGGGCGACGGGCAATACTGTAGACCACACAGGTAATACCTTGATGGAAGATGGCGATTCCCCCTTCGACGTAACGTTCGACGGCGAAATCTTTGGAGGTGACCGCCTAATGAGAATTGGGCTTGTTGTCTCGGATCTGACAGGGGATTTCGTCAGCTCTACCTTCCGCCTTAAGGCTATCTCCTGCTGATCTTGGATGCAGTCAGTGACGATAAAAAATTAAAACAAGGCAGGCCGATTCTCCGGTCTGCCTTGTTTAATAACTTTGGTTCCAGTGGATTAAAGACGCAATGGAGCTTGCCAAGCAATTCTAAATATAATGTTCCTGTTACCATAACTGAATTCACGGAAGGGATTGTCCCCACATTGTAATGTGAAACAAATAAGAAACGGATTCGGCTGTCAATTTCATTTTAACATTTCTCTAAGATCATTGAGGAAACCAGTTCTAAATACGCCTTTGCCCTTCGCTTCAATAAATAGTTCTAGTAGCGCTCTTTCACTAAGATCACGTGGTCTGAACAGCATATCGCCGCTTGTGTCGCAAGAATTCTCTATGATCTCCGCAGGAAGAATGATGCGTGGACTGACAACGGTCTCCAGTGGAAAACCTTTCTTGTCGAACGTCCGCTTGAGCGTCCGAGTCCGGACGTTCATGGTTGCGGGAGATAGGCCTTTGGTGGTGTTGTGGCTTTCGAGCGTTGGGTGTCCGTCGTACAGTGTTTGTTCCGTCAGCATGTGCCCTACGTACTGGCGAACGTGGTCTGCGGTCAACTCGTTCAGCTTGAGCGTCGGATGGTTTTCGGCAAGCCAACGTTGCAGATAGCGGTAGTGGTTCTTGTGATCGTTCAGTGTCCTGGGTTCAAGCCCTTTGTCTCGAAGGAAGAGGCCGAAGTAATAATCGAGTGGATAATGCAAGGTGGTTACAGAGGAAGTCAGTCGTTCACGTGTTGCTTGTTGCCATCGGCATATAAATCCCCCTCTCAAAATGAGTGCAAAAAAGCCGCCATAGCTTTGGCGGCAGTAGTTGGTATATTTATACCGATTATAAAATTGAGAAATCCAAGCGGACAAGATATATAATCAGATTCTAGGGAAACAGATTTATTCAAAGTACTTCAACTTTGAATACATCGCCATGGAGCCTGTACGCCCTTGCGATGTATTTTTATTGTCCGAAGTCAACACGGAGTCAACGCTTCACTTCAACATTTTCAGCGCAGGATGAATCGAGCGTTCGCTCGTATTCGTCCCGATCATCCTTGAAAAAGCTACGCTGCATCAAAATTTTGACAGCCTGAATACCGGCCTCAAAATATCGCGAATCCAATAAGCAATTATCGTCCCTGAGGTCCATGAGCTGCGCTTATTCTGGATATATTGATCGTTGATAATATAAGTCCGAGTGGAAGTAGGGCTCTTCAGACCGAACTTTTCCCACTCCGCCGGATCATTCGAACCTCCGAGCCTTACAAGCATATTCGCCGACTCTCTATTTATTTTAGCCGGAATTTGCTCGTATGCTTGGATGATTTGCTCATGAAATTCGTCGATCGGATTGCGGCTAGCAAGGCTCTCCAAGTGGATGCCTTCGCGAATGTAAGAAACGTATGCCAGATGGTCAGCCCAGAACTTGTCGATATAATAAAGCCGTACCCGCTGCTCCGAAGGGCTCATCGGCGTCCCGCCTTTCAAAATTCCGAGCCGCTCCTCGTATAGAATACGCCGCTGTTCCTCCACCATATCCGAATAACGGTTCAGTTCCTGGTGGATATGGAAGTTCTGGCCCATAATAACGCGCTGAATATGCGCGATTTTGCCTCGGAGCACCGACTCCTCTAGAGCATCATCCTGTCTGAGATCGCGATAGGCGGGCGGAATCACTTTATCGATGCCGAACCGAAGCATCAACTCGTCCTCCAAGCTTACGAAAAATACGGAATCTCCCGGGTCGCCTTGGCGGCCAGAACGCCCGCGCAGTTGGTCGTCGATCCGCACGCTTTCGTGCACATGCGTACCAATCACGTACAACCCGCCCAGCTTGGCGACAACTTCTGCTTGCGTGGGGTTGCCGCCGCCGAGCCGAATGTCGACGCCGCGTCCCGCCATATTCGTAGACACCGTCACGGCGCCGATTTCTCCCGCCTTGGCGATGATCTCGGCTTCTTTTGCGTCGTTTTTCGCATTCAGAACATGGCAAGGTACGTCGGCAACCGCTAGCGCCTTCGCCAGCATGTCAGACTCCTCGACGCTTGACGTACCAATGAGAATCGGACGTCCCGTCGCATGGACGGACGAGATTTCTTGTACAAGCGCCTTAAGTTTGGCTTCTTTATGGGTATAAATCCGGTGCGGATGGTCGATCCGTATGTTTGGCCGGTTCGGCGGAATTTGCACGACCTGCAGCTCATAAATATCTTCGAATTCCATTGCGGAAGCGTGCGCGGTAGCCGTCATTCCGCAAATCTTCGGATATAGGCTAAGGAAGTGTTGAAGGGTGATCGTACCGAGAATTTTCCCACCGGCTTTCGACTGCAGCCCTTCTTTGGCCGCAAGCGCGGCTTGCAGCCCGTCCGGCAAATGCCTGTTCTCCGCCACGCGACCGGTATATTCGTCGATCAGCTCGATTTTACCGTCCCGGACGATGTAATCGACGTCTTTTTTTAATAACGATTCCACATGCAACGCGCAATTTAATGACGTTAACAAATGACTATTATGGCTATCGTACAAATTACCGCATCCCAGCAGCGATTCCGCTTTCGCAGAGCCCGCTTCATTCAAATAAACGTTCCGCTTGAACTCGTCGAAGTCGTAATGCTCTACTTGCTTGAGCTGCCTAGCCACTTCTGCGAAACGAATGCCGTCGTTGCCGGAAGAGCCCGGCTCGCCGGCGATGACTAGCGGCACCCGCGCTTCGTCGAGAAGCAGTGAATCCGCTTCGTCGACGATAACGTAGTGGAAAGGACGATGCACGGTATCGGCTTCGTTTAGTGCGATCGTGTCGCGCAAGTAATCGAATCCCGCCTCTTTGGCCGTCACATAGGTTATATCCGCGGCGTACGCTTCCTGTTTCTCGGACAGGTTCATGTCCGCTTGAACCGAGTTTACCGTTAACCCGAGGAAACGATAGATCGGGCCCATCCACTCCGCATCCCGATTTGCCAAATAATTGTTAAAAGTCAGCACATGAACGCCTTCGCCGGTTAGCGCATTTAGATAAGCAGGCATAACAGCAGAGAGCGTTTTTCCTTCGCCGGTATGCTGCTCGATCAAAAATCTCTCGTGCAGAGCGATGGCAGCCATGATCTGGACATCGTAAGGCTGTAATCCGAGCTTTCGCTTCGCTGCCTCGCAGACTAGCGCATAGGCATCGACAAGCAGCTCATCCAAAGACGTACCCGATTTTGCTTCCTTTTTCAGCCGGAGAGATTCCGCTTTCAGCCGCTGATCGTCCCATGCTTCCAAATTCCGTTTCCTAATGAGCTCCGCTTTGTCCCGATAGCCTTTCAGCTTATTCTGGGTATCGCGGTCTTTGAATTTTTGCATCAACTTGACGGCTAAATTCATCGGAATTTGATCCCTCCTCGGTAGAAATACGCGATTCTATAGTGGCTAAATCAAGGGTTTGGCAAAGGGGACAAGCTTGCTTATGAGCAACTGGGGAGACCTCCACATGAAGCGTTTGCTCACCCACTTTCAAGACTTTTTCTGTTTTCACCTCTGGCAAGTCAAGTAAAAGATCGGTATACTGAATGTGCATCTGTCATTCCTCGACGTTGGATTGGTCGCACAACCATCTTACGGAATGTTCAGATGTTTTTCTATATCTCCAGCATAATTTCTATGTTTTTTCAAGCACTATGTTTTGTGTAGACCCATAAATATATTTACTTGTTTAACCAATCTATCGCTGTCCTTCCGGATTCAAAAGAGTGGGACCAGAAGTTTCTTTTCGGTTATGAAGATGGACGAGATAGTCCAGCTTTACGATTGAATAATAAAGAGCCCTATTATGCAACCAAAGCTGTACAAATGAATGAACAAGCTTTTAAAAATTATTCCATCGAGGTGGATAAAGGAAAGCCTTTTTCGACAGATGACTTCGTCAATAAAAATAACAAAGAAATTCCTATACTTTTAGGATCAGAATATGAAGAAAAATACCACATTGGTGATAGAATAACGGCTAATTATTTGATGAAAGACTTCACACTGGTAGTTAAAGGGTTCATTCAATCAAATACTCTGGTGTATAATTCACAATTTCCCCAAATGTATCTGGATCGTTATATAGTTATGCCCGCTCAAGAATTTCCTTCTCCTGTTAATGACGATGAATTCTCATTTCAGAAGAAACATTATCACCAATTAATTAACGGGCATATTTTTAGTCCTGAAAATGAGTACGTTGTCCAGAATAAGCTAGAAGAAATAAAAGATATATCTGTACATTTGATCTCAGGAGCTTCCATGAATCAGTTGTTGTCTTACTACGTAGCTGAAGTAATAAGTATAATTTTGCTTCCTGGAATTCTCTTTCTTATTCTTTATAAATTCTTTGTTGATTTTTTACTCAGTTCTTACTTTCTATTGATTTTATCTTGCTTAAACGAATTCGTTTCTTATTCTTAAGCCAACTCAGTTAGTAACATCCTTGACTTTGATTCTCCATATCATATGATCATAGCCTTCTCCCCAATAATCTTTTAATAAGTAATCAGGAGTTCCAAATTTCTTTTTCCATATTTTTTGTGCAGTACGATATCCACTATCTAAACAAAATTCTTCTACTTCCCTGTTCTGCAACGCCAGATACATTGTTCCCAACAATAAATTTCCTACCCCCATCTTCTGGTAGTTAGGGTGAACAAATACAGTACCTACCTCACACAACTTTTTAAATCTATAATTGGTAGATTTACTTATAAGTTCACTTGCCGGGCCGTATTCAATAGAACCAATTATTTGATTTCCGTCTACAGCGATTAAAAAATATCGTTGCTCACCGTGACTCTCAAAGTCACTTTCCAAATATACTCTCTTAGTCTCAATTTCGTCCTCTATATCTGCCAGCTTATTGCCAATGCCTTCTGTAGCAAACGTGTCTGTAATCACAATTCTAAACAATTCATTCAACTTTTCGATGTCCTTAACTTCTGGCCTTCTGATTTCGACATTATTCATCTAGATTTCCGCCGATGTATGATTCAGTGCAGGACGCTTTGAAAGAACACTATTCGGTAGCTCCATCAGGCTTTTTATTTCATAAGTTGGTTGAATTCCAGACGTATTTGTTTTTCCGGCAGGGTTGAACCAACAAGTATCAATTCCGTATTTGTTCCCTCCTTGAATATCCGAGGTTAAAGAATCACCGACCATGAGAACCTTACTTTTATCTGAAATGGCTAGCATGGTAAATGCGTAATCGAAAATACCAGCTTGTGGCTTTTGGCAACCTACTTCCTCTGAAATAATCACCTGCTCAAACACATGACGCAGCGGCGAAAGCTGAATTCTGGAGGTTTGCACCTCTTTGATTCCATTCGTAATGATCGCCAAACGACAGTCGGATAGCTCATTACATAATTCAACCGCTCCGTCAATCAAAAAAGCACCTTCACCCAAATAACGTAAATAAGCAGCACTAAAGGCATCTGGATTGAAGTCCAGACCATGAAGAGTAAACAATCGCTTAAACCGCTCCACTCGCAGCTGCGCCGAGGTAATATGTCCTTCCTCTGCCTCTCGCCACAACGCGCTGTTGATTTCATCATAACTGGCTTTATACTTAGTGGCCCCTTGTGACAATCCAAATTGGGTAAACGTATTATGTAGCGCATGACTCTCTGCCTTTTTAAAATCAAACAGCGTATCATCGACATCAAACAAAATAATTTCGTATTTCATAACGACCTCCATATCAAATAACTAACAATGCAGTATTACCTTTTGGTTATTATACAGAACCTATGACAAACCTTCAAACACAGTGAATTTTTGTTACGATGAAACACAACGCTTAAAACAACTATTGATCCTCTTAAAATATGCAGTGGAAATGGTGGTACTGTTCGTATCGTATATACTCCTGAGTGAACGTTGCTGGTCTAGCCATTAGTGATACTTTCTATCCTAATTTGAGACCAGTTAGGTATGAAGCAAAAATAACAGGATGGTGCTTTGATATAAATGGGACTATATCAAGAGTAGTGCCAGATTGTGAAATTACCTTCACTATATATTAAAAAAAGACATTCTGCTTTAAGTCAGAATGCCTTTTTTAATTCATCTATTTGATGTAGAAAGAAAATAAAGTATTAAACTGATGACCCATTATTAAGGTAACGGGCAGAATAGCACAACAGAATCACAAAAAAGTGATATATTTAGGTAAAACGGCTAAGCAAAAAAAAGCATGACCCAATAAGGTCATACATTTTTTGCTTGGCGGCGTCCTACTCTCCCAGGACCCTGCGGTCCAAGTACCATCGGCGCTGGAGGGCTTAACGGTCGTGTTCGGGATGGGTACGTGTGGAACCCCTCCGCTATCGCCACCAAAC
>NZ_JCBAIQ010000014.1:0-62891 GCF_059772165.1 Paenibacillus sp. TY11
GAAGCAAATGATCTTGCGGTACCAGTTCTTCCAGGGAAACGAATTCAAAGGATTGTTGTTTGTCTCGATGAGATCGCAGCATACGAACACCGTCCGTTCTATACAATAGTTACCTATATTATACAACATTAACGCGGTGTCGTCTTAAACAAAATCAACATAAAAAAGCTGTCGAGACTTTCTCGACAGCCTGAGCAGACGCTAATGCGTCTGCTTTATTTTATAGCCTCATTATCTATGCCACCCGTTATGCTGTCGATTTGGAGCGAAGTGGCAGCATTCGTTCTTCATAACGCTGGTAAAACCAAATGCAAGCCGCCATCCAGCAGCCACTCATAAAATAGCCACCTACAACGTCGCTCGGATAATGCACGCCCAAATAAATGCGGCTCGTCCCGATAGCTGCAATCAGCAGGCTACTGAGCACAATAAGAAGGATACGACCTCGCCTGAAAGGAACGTGCTTCCACACTAAAAATGTTAGCGCCGCGTACATGCTGAAAGCTGTCATGGAATGTCCGCTCGGAAAGCTGTATCCATTCTCTTCAATAATACGGTTAATTTCCGGTCTCGCACGCTGAAATAGCAATTTTAGTATCGTATTCAGCATCACCGATCCCAGCACAGCAACCGCCAAAAAAAGTAGTTCTCTGCGGTGTCCCAATACTTTATACAGCACGAACATGGCAATTAAAATGATGATCACAACTGGAATCCCGCTGCCGATCACGGTGAAAAATTTCATTAGACGTGTCATGGCGGACGATTCCAGCTGTCCAATAGCAGTAATGATATTCTGGTCAAAATGTCGTATTTGATGGTCGCTGACCCATAATGCGATTAAGCCAAAACCGAGTGCACATACTATACATGTGAGCAGAGCCAAGGAAATGGGCAGCTTTGTTGGTGTTTGCTTCATTTTTTATAGCTCCTCCGTGATATTCATCCCATTTTAAAACAAAGTGCAGCATTAGCATCGTATATGTCTTTACTTTACCCACTTTCTCTTATCATTTCATCAAAGAATTAGCTTTTAGAGTATAGCGAGCTTAGCTTTTTGGCAAAAGAACGAGGAGTCATCCTGTGATATTAAACCAATTCTCCATTACAGATCACATGAAATACGCCATATGGTGTCGGGGACAATTCCATCAGCTGTGAACGATCGCGTATATAAATGATTTCAGGTTGTATGCCCACAGCCTCAACTGCTTCAATTACATTTTGCGCGGCTATTTCCAGATATGGGCATTGATGAGTTCGCAAAATGGTTAAGCCTTCACCAAAACGCTCCAACCGTTGCGCCCAATTATTAGGAAAATAAGGATCTGAATGCTCCTGATTAAGCTTGTAGACATACAACTGAAAAGAATAAGGTGCGTTTTCCACATGCTGAAACCCGTTTTTTAGAAAAATGTCGGGACCCGGGATGTGGTTGAAGTTTTCATATAGCCTCTCCCAACTTTAAAAATCATTTTATAATATAAGGATTTCATATTGACTACAAAATCGCAAGCGCAATGTAGCGAAAAAAGCAGCAACAAAAAAAGGACGCCATTCAAGCCTTATAAACGGCTCGAATGACATCCTTTGACTACACGTGACATACTGCAAACGCAATTCCTAAGTTAAACAAACATCATCTTCTATTTAGGTTGGTGTGACTTCTCCAAGTTTAACCTTATTCTCTGCTTCCTCTATTGGATAGCGTCTGCGGAACCACAGCGACTGAAGCAGCAAAAAGGTGCCACTTACTGTCCAATACAATGGCATGGCGGCAGGGGCATTGAAAGAAAAGACCGCCATCATAATCGGTGAAAGATAGCCCATGATAGCAAATTGCTTGCGCTGATCAGGCGTCATCTGAAGCTGAGAAAGCTTGGCCTGTGCCAAGTATACAACTGCGACGACGATTGCCAAAATCCAGTCCGGCTGTCCAAGCCGGAACCATAGGAAGGAGTGAGACGCTAGTTCCGGGGTTAGCCGGATTGCAGTGTACATACCGCTCAATATCGGTAGCTGAATAAGAATAGGCAGACAACCGATATTGAGCGGGTTGAATTGATGCTCTTTGTAAAGCGACATCATTTCCTGCTGCATACTCTGCTGGCTGGTGGCATCTTTCTTGTTTTCATACTTCTTCTTAATTCGGTCCAAGTCGGGCTGCATGGCGCTCATCTTGCGCTTCATCCCCTGCTGAGCACGCGTTTGACGCATCATAAGAGGCAGTAAGGCCAGACGGACAATGAATGTCAAAGTCATGATCGCCAGTCCAAAGCTTCCACCAAACCATTGCGCTAATTGCTGAATGAGCCAAGAAAGCGGAAACACCACGTAATGATTAAAAAATCCAGGTGTTTGTGCATTAATCTCCGCAGCATTCGCACCACAACCAGACAGCAGCATGACCACCGCCAACGCTACCATTAATCCAAATATCCGTTCTTTTTTACCCCAAAAAGTGAATCCCTTGAATCGTTTCATATGTTCCTCCTCGTTGATTGGCTGTGCCATCGTTCAACGAGGGAGAACAATCGGATGCATCTTCATCCGGCGCTTCTTTACGCCGGATATGTCGGGCCAGCCGGACAGGCATGTCCTGTCCACGGGCAGACATCGGCATCAGCGGAGAAGCATGAGACCGCACAGGCCCGCCTTCTACCCAGCATTCGGGTACACTACCGTGCAAATGAGCGAGATACGTATAAGTCACTGTGCATAGCAAGCCGATCGTAAATAAATAGGGGAGCAGGTCCTGAAGCTCAAACAAGGGATTCACCTCCTTCGGTTTGTTGCTATGATTATAGCACGAAACCGGGCGAACGACTAATCTTCAATTAGAGATACAGATAGGTTCACAAGCAACTGAATTTAAGTATCTGTGCTCAAAAAAAAACTAAAATGTAAAAACAACATGAAACTTTTGGTTTTTTTTACAGTCTAATCAAAGTGGAAACCGTCTACATGCCGTCAAGCTCCCTGCTTCTCTAAAATAATTTTAAAAAATTCAAGAAAGTACGCTCTCCGGAACAACAAAAGCTTAACGGATAGCAAGCATACGATTCAGTGCCAGTACAGCATCCTGTCTGACCTGAGCATCCACACGAATCACACCCACAGGCTCTCCTCGATCAATCTGCTCCATTGCCCACAGCAAATGCGGAAGATCGATCCGATTCATGGTCAGGCAGGGACACATATCGGGATTGAGCGATTCAATCTGCTGTTCAGGGTACTGCTGTTTGATTCGTTGCACAAGATTCATCTCTGTGCCAACGGCCCATTGGGTCCCCGGCTCTGCCGCATGGATCGTGTCGATAATAAATTTTGTGGAGCCCGCGCAATCTGCGAGCTGTACGACTTCATAAGAGCATTCGGGGTGAACGATGACCCGGATGCTCTTATCTCGTTCACGGACGTTGTGAATATGATCTACCGTAAATTTTTCATGAACTGAACAGTGCCCTTTCCATAAAATAATTTTCACGGTTGCCGGATCCTGTTCAATCTCCAGCTGATCGGTCATGGGATTCCACACAGCCATTTCATCCAGCGGAATTCCAAGATCGTAAGCTGTATTGCGGCCCAAGTGCTGATCCGGCAAAAACAAAATACGTTCCTTTTGCTTTAGCGCCCAGTCCAGCACTTGCTTGGCATTCGAAGAAGTCACGGTAGCCCCGCCATGCCGTCCTACAAAAGCTTTGATCTCTGCTGTGGAATTTACATACGTTAACGGAATGATCGTATCTCCTACCAACTCCTGTAAATGCTTCCACGCTCGTTCTGTCTGCTCCATATTCGCCATATCTGCCATCGAGCAGCCTGCGCGCATATCCGGCAGTACGACGATTTGTCGATCGGTAGTCAGCATATCCGCTGTCTCCGCCATAAAATGTACCCCGCAAAATACAATAAACTCCGCTTCCTGATTCTGTGCAGCCATTTGAGCGAGCTGTAGAGAATCTCCTGTTATATCAGCAAACTGAATAACCTCGTCCTTCTGATAGTGATGACCCGGAATGAGCAGCTTGGGGCCCCACTTTTGTTTCAGTTCAGCTACGCGTTGCTCCATGTCAGCAACTGTCAGTGCCTTATATTGCTCTGGCATAAGTCCTCGATTTCCTTGTAAAACGTCAAGCATAGACATTAGAATCCCTCCATATCGCTGCGGCTAACTGTCCCTGCTCTACGAACAGATAACCGCTGTTTATATATATGTTTACAAGTGTCTTGACACTTATATTTACACATGCCTACAATAATCTCAAGGGTTTTTGGATGGAATTATTTTTAAGCAGGGAGGATTTGCTGTGATTTATCTGGACTATGCCGCTTCCACACCCATGTGTGATGAAGCTTTGAATATGTATAGTGTATTAAACAAGGAAATGTTCGGAAATGCCAGCAGCCTCCATGATGCGGGTGGTCAAGCAGCCTACGCGCTGGATTACAGCAGGCAACGGATGGCGAATATGATTGGCGGGCAAAAGGAAGGCATCTATTTTACAACAGGGGGAACGGAATCCAATATGTTAGTCGTGCAGTCGATCCTGAACGGGTTGCCTCAGCACAAAAAGCATTGGATTATGAGTGCCTTGGAACATCACTCTATGTACAATCTTGCCAGTTTGCTGGAACGGCAGGGCTATGAGCTGACCATTGTGCAACCGGACCGGGAAGGACGAATTACTCGCCAAGCTCTTTTACCTCATCTCAGAGAAAGTACCGGGCTTGTATCGGTACAACACGCTAATTCGGAAACGGGACTGATTCAGGATCTTGCTGCCTTGTCTCCCCTGCTACGCGAACGCGGTATTTTGCTGCACAGTGATGCGGTACAAACATTTGGGAATATTCATGTAGATGTAGAAGCCATGGGAGTAGATGCACTCTCTGTATCGAGCCATAAAGTATATGGCCCCAAAGGTGTCGGTGCTGTATATCTCAAACCCGGAACCCCGTGGCGTCCTGTGTATCCTGATACACTGCATGAAAACGGATTTCGTCCCGGAACGGTTAATGTTCCCGGAATTGCTGCCTTTGTCGCGGCTGCAGAAATGATGACCGAACAGATGGAGCTGCATCAGGATCGGTATGCTACGTTGAGACAATACTTTATTACGAAAGTTCAAGAAAGATCTATTCCGTTACATTGGGTCGTACAGGAAAGCGATAAAGAAGCTGTGCTTCATCATATTGTGGGATGTTTTTTTCACGGTTACGAGGGACAATATGTTATGCTGGAATGTAATCGCAGCGGTGTCTGTATATCTACCGGAAGCGCATGCGCCACCGGGCACCACGAGCCTTCGCCTGCTTTACAGGCGCTTGGAGCATCCGGCCGTGAAGCATTACAATTTATCCGTATTTCTTTCGGAAGGACGACAACCATCGAGGAATTGAATGTACTGGTAGATATTTTAACAGACCTGACGCATCGACAAGAAAGGAGCTTATCCCGTTGACTGAATCTTTAAAACGGTCGGGTACGGATCGCCGCGAACAGCTGCTGTTATGGCTCAAGAGCGAATCACCGCTGACCGGGAGCGAACTGGCACGCAGATCCTCCGTCTCCAGACAAGTAATTGTACAGGATATTTCCCTGTTAAAAGCAAGCCAAGAGCCTATCCTTGCAACGAGTCAAGGATATATTTATATGGAGCCTGCGGGTCAGGCTGCTCCCTTAGCCTCACGTATTATTGTGTGCAAACACCGACCTGAACAGACAGAAGAGGAATTAAAGCTGATTGTGGACTACGGTGTAAGTGTGCAGGATGTTATTGTTGAGCATCCGGTATACGGGGATCTGACTGCTCCGATTCGGGTCGGAACCCGCAAGGAAGTGGACGATTTTATCCGCAAAATCAGCTCCACCCAAGCGACTTATCTGTCCCAGCTGACCGGAGGTATTCACCTTCATACCTTGCAAGCCCCGGATGAAGCTAAAATTAATGAAGCCTGTGCTGCATTGGAGCAAGCTGGCTTCCTAATGACGGACTAGCTTGCAGTGTTATAGCAGAAAGAAACTATGTAACCCCTGTCTCGCATGGGAGCGCTCCTTGCGCTCCGTGGGGCGGCTATATGATTAAAATGTGCCCATTAAAAAGTAAAAATCCCGGCCCCCTCATAAAGGGAATCGGGAACGGGTTATGTGAGCTTAATTTCAAGCAGCTCATATTTGATTACAGCCATGGGTGCATCTACATGAATGATACTGCCCACTTCTTTCCCCAAAAGTGCCTTGCCTAAAGGACTCTCATAGGAAATTTTGTTATCCAGAACATCCGCCTCAGCAGGACTTACAATTTTGTATTCCATCTTCTCCGAAAATTCGATGTCATTCAGAATGACAGTCGATCCGATACTAACGGTTCTAAGGTCCAAATTACTCTCATCCACAACCCGAGCTTTAGTCAGCATCTTCTCCAATATGAGAATGCGGGTTTCCATAAACGCTTGGTCGTCCTTGGCTGAGTGATACTCACTATTTTCTTTCAAATCGCCGTAGCTGATAGCCAACTTAAGCCGTTCGGCGAGTTCCTTGCGTTTTACAGTCTTCAGTTCCTTAAGCTCATCCTCCAGCTTGGCCAATCCCTCTTTAGTCAACAAAACTTCTTCATTCGACATATTTTATCTACAACTCCTATTTAGCTTGCTTTATTGTAGTTTAACCTATATTGGATCAACATGCGAAAAGAAATTACAGGGTGACAGGAGTCGGGTTCACTCTGACAGGGTTATTCATGCAGTAACCAATGCTTTCTTTTCGCATATGATAAGATCATAACGCATTTTGATGAGCACGTGCAGTGCCGCTGTCCTTGCCCCGAACTTTCATAAAGGCCAGGCAAGAACAGTATATGGCGGGAGGAAGATTCAATGACTTCCTTAGGAAAGAATGGGAATGGAAATCGTAAATCCAAATCACCCCCCAACGGTCAAAAGAAAAATGGATTAAACAGCAATTCAGCTATCTTCTCTGCTCTTCAAGGGAAAAATGTGGAGGTCCTAGTGGCAGCCCTCCTATTAACAGGAAAACTCAACGTCGATTCCGTGACTTTATACAGACAAGCAACATTGTTTTTGGGCCTAACGGGAAAATACAAAACATTAGCATCCACTCCATCCAACGTCGATAATATGGTTAAATTTTTAAATGATAACGGAAATATGACACTGGATCAGGTGATACAGGCCTTTTCACAGAAAATAAATAACTAACAAGTGGCGAAAGGAGATACTTGTGGTGAGTGAGTTTGATGGAGAATATTTTGCAGAGGTTATCATTATTGTGATTCTGGTTGCCTTGTTCTTCTATGGCTCCTCAGATATAGAGGGACTTTCTGCTTCGCCAACCCAATCCTAAGTGGGCGGGTCCCCATTCCCGGGGGCTCTTTTTTGTACTATTACCGATATTCGGGTTGAGAAGCGACTGACAACATACGGAGTGACAGCCTGAATAAATAAAAAAGAACATCTATTGACTCTTATAAAGCCCATAGATGCTCTTGCGATTTGACGCTACTTCACTTCTACGCTTATCGTTTTACTAGAAACTTCTCCTGAAGCATTGACTAACTCGGCCCGATACTCATATGTACCCGGCTTTTGATTTTGAATGTTGGTGACTGCACTTTGCGCCTGCGGACTTTGGCTCGGCAGCTCTTGCGTGTCGATCAGCTCACCATTTTCATATAAATTATATTTTGTCGCATTTGTGCCCCACCACATATTCATGGAAATGGTATAGTTACCGTCACCGTCCCAGTTATCATGAGAAAGCACCGGAATGCCAGGGGAGGCATCGGTCACTTCGACAGTTAATGGGTCGCTGGTCGTTTTACCGGAAGCGTTGATCAACTCGGCAGTATACGTGTAGGTACCATTTGTCTTGCCCGTAACGGGAATGACTGCATGCTGTGCTCCAGGGGAAGCCGCTTGCAAAGATTGGGTTCCGATTAGTTTGTCGTTTTCATACAACTTGAGTCCATCACCATTCGTACCCCACCACAGATTCATGGTGATGTTATAATTGCCATCCTTCAACCCGGTGTCCTGCCCGTTATCATGTGACAGCACAGGTTTACCCGGCACTTCACCTGCAGCGGTCTTTTCGACTCTAACGGTTACAGGATTGGATACGACAGTTTTACCGCGCAAGGTGACGCTGGCTGTAATCTCGGCGCTCCCCTCTTTTAGGGCCCGAAGTTCTCCATACGCATCCAGCGAAACGGATTCATGACTGCTAGTATACTGAACAGAAGCGTGGCTTAAATCAGCTTCTCTGCCATCTGTCAGCGTACCCTTGAGATGTGTCGCTACTGTATCTCCAATGTTGAGAGTCGTTTGATCCAGCGAAAGCTCTACTTCTTGCAAGGCTGCGCCTGCCTGAGCTGAAAAATCATCCAGTCCACGCGGTTTTAACTGATAATTCCCTTTGAAAATCGCCGAGATCCCCTTCAACTTTACTTGCTGCCCTTCTTGATATGGAAAAGATGTTCTTGTTACGCCTGTACGTGCATCGACGCGCACATGGTGGCTTATCTCACCGGATACTGCATCAAATTCAAACGAACCTACTGGAGTCGCGTCTATCACATTACGAATGATTGCAGTAGGAAGCTCAACCAGCTGTCCTTGGTTCGCATCGCTGAGTTCGGTGACCTGCACAGCTTCCGGAAGTTGTCCTTCTCCCGTTTTTTCAATAACCACTGGATCGCTCAACTCCAGTTCACTGTTATATAGCGCCAAGCTCGCTGTAATCTTTACTCGATCGCCTTGGTGAAAGCCGCTTTGGTTTTGATATACATAAATACCTCCACTTTCATCCTGCATGTAAAAGGCTTGACCACCGAATGTTCCCGGCTCTGTCGTCACAATACCCTCCAAGGTAACGACTTTGCCAGCCGGAAGACTCCGTGCTTCTGCGACACTGATACGGGCTGGAACGGTGTTGCCCTCCTCAGGCAACGGCTGGGCGGGGACATCTGCTAGCACGACTGATTGGGTCAGCAGGTTGCTGCCGTTTTGCCTCAGCCTAAGATTAGCCGATCCACTGGTTCCCGGCTTGATCCGCACCGTTAGGTCCTTATATGCATGCCCCTTGCTGTCGGATTCCAGACTAAATGTTCCGCTATAGCCATAGGAGGTCGGCCAGCTTCCATCTGGATTTTGAATCTGGGCTACTTGATTGCCGCCCGCTACATAAATACCTGTGCTGAATCCGCTAATGGTGCTATTGGGAGCCAGTTGGTCGGCAGCAATTCGAATTTGAAAAGGCTGTGCATTCGGCAGCTGTTCCTGACGAACGATGCTGTACACAGGCTGCGCACTGGCCGTAGGTCCTCCATAGGCTCCGGCCTTGAATGTTTGCTGATCCCACCACTTGTAGCCGGCTGCGGGAGCGGACCATGGCTCAGCTTGCGGTTCCGTCGAAGCCTGTGGCTCTTCAAAAGGCAGTAATGCCGTCGGCTGGTCAAGCTGTAAGCTTTTCACATCCGTAAGGCTGGTATACTCCTCCTTCTTGGACAACCAGTCTACGATATTGACCAGTAACACGGCGTCGTCCTGCTCCTTAAAGCCGTCATATGTTGTCTTCTTGGTTCCTGTCTCTTCGCGCAAATATTTCGGCGTTGCATCTTCGACAGGAGACGAATCCCCAATGAAAGCAGCTTTACCTAGTCCTACTTTCGATACAGCTGCATAGGGTCCCTCCGGTATGCCACCTCCATTATAGACGCCCTGATCTACCGCATTCCCCCAAGCCTGACTGGTTTTAGGCAGGTATACGATGCCTTTGGCTTTGGCCGGGTCGATAATCGCCAGTGTTGATCCTGCGTGCATCGCCACATTACTCACTCCTGCTGTAATGCCAAACGCCTGCGCAGGCTCAACAATCTGATTGGCGGTGATATCACCTAATGCATTGTAGCGAAAACGCACACCAAACTGGCTGCCCAGCCAATCTGAACTGACTACGCCCTGCATCGCTGCCGAGCTTTTCTCTTCCGCACTCATTCCCTTCGTAGGGTCTTCCCATGCACCACGACGGTAGCCATTAATACTCTCCGATCCGTCCCAGCGATTCTTGTTGCGGTCCGCATTATAATGATCTCCAATGAAAAAAATGCTATTGCCTGCTTTTACATACTGCTCCATTGCAGCCTGCTCGCTTTGTTTAAAAGGAATATTCGGCTCTGCCGTCACAAATACATCATAATTCTTTAGATCATTGTAAGTAATCGGCGTAGATTGGCGAAGCTCATGTACATCATAGCCATTGCTCGCGAGAGCTTGGCCGAAGTCTGAAAACCCGCCGTCAATCACCCAATCTGCTGCGCCAGCTGTCTGTCCATGTGTATTATCGAATAACACTTTTTTACCAGCATTCTCATTGACCACTTTGGCTGCAATGAAAGGCGCTGGGTCCGCCGGACCTTCTGCCCGTGCCGGTTGTATGCTGCCCACAACACCAGCGTACAACGACAAAGTGAAGACCGTCGCAGTTGCGTATTTGAAGCTACGGGATGTAAAACGACGAAAGATTCCCATTCTATTCCTCCTGTTTGTTGGTGTAAGGCTCCCGCTGTGGGGGACCAAATACAAATTTTAGCATTCATTTATATTCGGACATGCGATATTTTGTAAATTAGCATTTTGCATAATTCGATTTTCAACGCTTAAAAGTACAAAATATAGACGAATTAGACCGTTTCGATCTATATTTCCCGATTTAAAATCGCTCTTGGGATTTATGCAAATGCTAAAATCTTTAGGAATAATGAACAGGAAGGAAATTCCAATAAAAAAGATAGGCCGTATGCAGCAATGTGAGTACCGCAAATAGGATTTTCCCGGCAGCCCGGGTTCTTTTTTCCCCTGTAATCAGCTTTGCGCCATTCACGATCAATACCCACACGGCAACGAGTGCTGAAATGAGCGGCAGCGTGCAAATTCCCCAGATATACCAGGCGGAATAGCCATACACCATCTGATTGTTACCATAGACGACCTGCACCCCGAGAAAAATCGTATTTAGTAACGCGATGTATGCAAGGTTGGACGAAATGTGATTATTAGTTTTGCGGATAGCTCTGAGCACATATCTTATGATCCAAATCAGCAGGGTTGTGATGAAAAATAAGGAGGCGGCAGCGTAGCTGATAAGCAGCGTCCAGGTACGGTGCCAAAATGTCGTCTGTTTCATGGTCTCACTATCCGGAGCAATCATCATCCATGTACCGTTTTCCTGATACAGCAACATTTTAAGCCGCCCCCCCTTTTCCACAAACAGTCCATCGCCTGCTGCTTGAAAAACTTTGTCTGATGCTTCATTCTGATTCGGGTATTTTCCTTTAACAATTAACGTATGATCATCTTGAATTCGAACGGTGTATTTAATGCTTCCCAGCATCCGAATCCACTTTCCCCACCCATGAATAGGATTAGAATCCAGCTGAATATACACCCTCGATTTCTGGCAAAAGCTTCACTTGCGTGGCTGAACGAGCCGGTGACTGAGAGGCGGCCTGCGGCTCTGCGGGCAGCATTTGGGCTATCGCATTGATGACTTTTCCATGAAGCAGGGTGTCCGTGTCAGCTGAATTGCTGGTTACAAAAATACCGATCTTTTAGGACGGAATCAGTACCATTTCGCAAATAAAATCATCAATTTTCCCGGTAGCCCACAGCATGGGTACTCCCGTCTCCAGTTGACCGCGGAAAAATCCGTAGCCCAAACCATCCAGACGGGCGTCAGCTGCAAATTGCTGTGCATGCATCGTTTTTACCGTTTGTGGCTGGAGCACCGCTTTGCCCTTATACTCGCCTTGGTTTAAATGAGTGATCAGATAATGGGAAAATTCGTTGGGTGTGACGTTCAACGCTCCTGCTCCCGGCAGATTGATATACGATAAGGGTTGTTTCACATAAGCTCCATGCTTCCACTGATACGATCGGGCCAGTGCCGGATGATTTAACGACAACTCCAGTGTCGCGCTGGGCATATTCATCGGCTGGAGCAGATGTGTGCGAAGGTAATCATTCAGTCCCTGACCACTTACTTGCTCCACGATATTACCGATCAGACCATAGGCGACATTACTGTATTCATACTGAATTCCAGGTTTGCGGATAGGAGGCTGATTTTGAAAATACGTGATGAGATACTGCTCTGTAGGTAAAACGCCTGCCCGAGTCGAGCTGTTAATGTCGTATATCGCTTCATCTAATCCCGAAGTATGTGTCAAAAGCTGATGCAGATTAAAAGGCTGATTTTGGTATTGCGAAGCTTTATAGCTGTGGAGATAGCTGTTCACGTCTTTATTCAAATCAAGCTTATTTTGCTCGACAAGTTGCATTGTGGCGCTTGCACTAAATGATTTGGTTAGAGAGCCGACACGAACAATGGTCTTCGCCGGGTCGAATGCCATTTTCCGCTCCAAGTCTGCATATCCATAGCCTTTACTAAAAAAAATGTGGTCTTCCTGGGTCACGACGACGGCAGCTCCCGGAATATGCAATTTTTCCAATTCTGTACTCATGATATCGTCCACTGCTTTTTCCACTGAATTAGGTGTTATACTGTCTGCCGCCCATGCCGAAGCAATGAGCAGGTTCCAGAAAAACAACGCTGCTAAGAATGCGGATAGGTAGCAAATGCTTCTATTCTTCATGTTGAAGTACCCTCCTTACGTATGAAGTTGATTTATTGATTTGAACCGTGCGGTGATTGCATAGCGAGCAGATATTTATACTCCGTATGGAAGCCATCAGCATGGCGCTATGGAATCATCGCACTTCCCATCGCGGGAGTGCACATGATAAAGCGAATCCTGATCGAATCGCGTAAGCGGAAGGCTTCTTACCTATTCGATCAGGATTCATGGGTTGCAGATTAAAAATTAGTAATTCCAGTTAGTTAAATCATCGACCGTAGACTTTTCAAGAATTATGATGTGCCAAACCTTGTGCCATGTCTTTGTCTATGTTCGGGGTTATCTGTTGTATCGCGGCACGGATACTTTTTACATTTTCTTCGATAAATCCGGGTTCCAGCAGTTCGTAATGATTCCCAATCAAGCTATGCTCTTCATAGCTTCCTTGTGTAGCGTCTTTCCATAAAAGTCGATTATCTCCTGTGCCCTTCACCGTTTCCGATCCAATGGCGACAAAGCCATGAATATTCGCCTGAACGCTTTCTGTGTTCACAAGCTGGTTGCCATACACCGCATAAGCGATCATTTTACGCTGGTACGTTTCATTCAACAGCTCACGGTAGGTTTCGGGAACCTGTTCCAGCATGGCATAAATTTCGTGCTCTGTTTCTTCGTCTGTGAAGGGCAAGGCTTCCGTCCTTTTGACCGAATCAAGCATAAAAATGTCGGATACAGCATGACCTTGACGCTCCAGCATGTCGGCAACCTTATGCGCCAGATTACCACCTATGGAATAGCCAAGCAGCACATACGGACCTTGCGCCTGCGTGCTGACGATAAGATCAACATATCGTGCCAACATTGTCTGCTCATCCGCGGCATCATCTACGAACTCTAATCCATACACGACTGCGTCTTGATCCAGTTGTTTCGCAAGCTCCGCGAACGACAGCCCGTATCCAAGCATGGGCGGAAAGCAGAAGATGGAGACCGGACCGTGTTCATTCAACCGAATGATTGGACTATCGGCCTTGTATTCCAGATCGGCTTTCAATAATGTGAGCGCCTGCTCTTCTATGGTCGGGAACTCCAGCACACTACGTATAGGAAGCTCAATGTCTGTGGCAAGGTGAACTTTGCGTATAAGCTCCAGCACTTTCAAGGAATGTCCACCCAACGTGAAAAAGTCATCGTGGACACCCACTTGTGGGATTTCAAGCACTTCCTGCCAAATGGCTGCCAGCAACTGCTCCACATCGGTTCGCGGTGCGACATATTCTATACCCGTGTGCAGCGCTGTGTCCGGCGCAGGTAACGCTTTTCGGTCGATCTTGCCATTGGCCGTCAGCGGAATACAATCCATCTGCACGAATACGGATGGAATCATATAGCTCGGTAGACTGCCCAACAGTGTAGCTCGAATCTCACGGACAGTCAGCTGTTCATCGGCAGTGAAGTAAGCACATAATTGCTGCTGGCCTGCTCCATCCTGCAAAGCGATAACAACGCTATCCCGCACGAACGGTACACTTGCCAGCCGTGCCTCCACTTCGCCCAGCTCAATTCGATAACCGCGGATTTTCACCTGATGGTCGATCCGGCCCAGATATTCAATGTTGCCATCCGGCATCCATCTCGCCAAATCGCCTGTACGGTACATCCGCTCATACCCGGCTTCCCCGCCAGCAAACGGATCTTTCACAAATTTCTCGGCCGTCAGCTCTGGACGGTTCAGATAGCCTCGGGCTACGCCGACACCGCCGATGCACAGCTCACCCGCAACCCCGATCGGCTGCAATTGCTCCGTACCTTCCTTTACGATGTACAGACGAATATTTTGAATCGGTTTCCCGATTGGAATGACCGCATATTCCTCCGACGGCTCGCAATCGAAGTACGATACGTCCACCGTCGCTTCGGTTGGGCCATACAGGTTGATCAGCTTCGCTCCGGCCAGGCTCGACACGAGCCGTTGGAACCGGGCGACATGCTGTGGCGGCAATGCTTCTCCACTGGCAAATACATGGCGCAGCGTTGCCAGTTTCGCTTGCATCACTTCCCGCGGCTGCTGCTCCACATACTCCAGGAACGCATGCAGCATGGCCGGTACAAAGTGCATCGTGCTCACGCCATCACGGGCAATCGTGTCGACGATGTCTTCCGGGTTCTTTTCCCCGCCGACCGACAACAGGCTTACCTTCGAGCCGACCATTGACCACCAGAACAGCTCCCACACGGACACGTCGAAGGTGAAGGCCGTCTTTTGCAGGATCGTATCTTCCGCACTCAAGCCGTAACGATCATGCATCCACAAAATCCGGTTCAGAACGGAATGGTGCTCCACCATAACCCCCTTCGGTTTTCCCGTGGAGCCAGAGGTATAGATGACATAGGCTACATGGTGCGGTCCGGCCAGTGGCTCCAGATTCGAGCCGTCTTCGTGGTACACCTCCTTGCCATTCTGCTCATGACGATCCAGCACCAGCACCTGACCGTCGAAACTCAGTGCTGCTTGCTCTGCCAGATGCGATTGTGTGAGCACCAGCTTCGCTCCCGAGTCCTCCAGCATGAAGCGGATGCGGTCCGCCGGAAATTCCGGATCAATCGGTACATAGGCTCCGCCTGCCTTGAGGATCGCGTAGATGCCTACGACCATGTCCAGCGAGCGATGTACCAGAATGCCTACCGACTGATCCGGTTCAACACCTTTCGCGCCCAAGGTCCGTGCGAGACGGTTGGCTCGCTCGTTCAGTTCACGGTAAGTTAAAGATTGTTTACCCAAAACTACGGCAATATGATCCGGCGTGCGTTCCACCTGCTCCTCAAACATTTTCGGGATCGTCTGATTGCAGGGATATGCTAAGGCCGTGTCATTAAACTCTCCTATAATCTGTTGTTTTTCCGACGCTGTAACCAATTCCAGCTCTTCAACGCAAACATTCGGGTTAAGCAAAATTAGCTCCAGCAGATGTACAAAATGTCCATGCAGACGCTCAATATCTGCTTGATCAAAGCTTAACGAGTTATACATAAAACGAATTTTTATGTCTTCTCCCGGCATAACGACGATGCTCAGATCATAGTTAGTCTGCTCTGTAGCCATCACGTTGGAAACCGAGAATAATTCCTGCCCGTCACTTCCCATTTCCTCGATCTGCTCATCCACTGGATAATTTTCAAACACCATAATATGGTTAATTAAATTCTGTTTCTGGTCGGTCAATGCCTGAATTTCAAACAACGGATACGTATCATACGCATGGGAAGCTAGCGCCTGCTCCTGCATTTTCTTCATAACTTCTGCAAAAGATTCCCCGGCTTCGCTACGGATGCGAACGGGAATGGTATTTATGAACAAGCCGATAATATCCTCGACTCCGATAATATCCGATGGACGACCTGAGACGACACTGCCAAATACAACATCACTGTGGTTGTTATACTTTTGCAACAAAATCCCCCATGCGGTTTGTAATAATGTATTCATGGTCACCTGATACCGCTTGGCCGTCTCGTCCACCCGGAGAGTCAGCTCACGCTCCCAATCCGTCATCCAATCGCTGGCCGTATAGCCTTCACTCTTACGACCGGATTTTACAGCTGGCAGTGCTGTTTGCTGCTCATACCCGGACAAATAGCTGCTCCAGTAGTCGGTTGCTGCCTCGCGATCCTGTGCTTCCAGCCATTCAATAAAGCGGCTGTAAGGCACTGCCGGTGCCAGCTCTGGCACCCTGCGCTCCCGGAGTGCTGCATAGCTCTCAAACACTTCTTTGTTCACAAGGGACAGACACCAGCCGTCCATCACGATATGATGGAAGCTCCACACAAAATGGTAACTGTCTTCCCCGGTGCGCAAAATTGCTACACGCAGCAGCACATCCCTACGAAGATCAAAGCCTCGTGCTTTATCTTCCAACTTGAAGCTCTCCAGCCGGGTGTCCCTTGTATCCACATCCAGCTCAAGTAAATCCTCGTAATAAAAGCCGCAATCCCGGCTTCGATACACCACCTGCAACGGTTCCGTATCCCGGCCAAAATAAAAATGTGTACGCAGTGCCTCATGTCGCCGAACCAGAATATTCAGACTTTCTGCAAAAGCCTGAATGTCCAGCTGACCTCGCATATCATAAGAAACCTGCTCAAAATACGCATCATTCGCGGCTGCTTGACTATCGAGCTGACTGTGAAACAACATCCCTTTTTGCATCGGGGTCAGTGTATATACATTGTCGACCTCACCCGCAGTCCCCATTTCAGATAACAGACTATCCAAGCCCTCCACACTCATTCCTTTATAGGAAATATCACTTGGGGTCAGCTCCGGGTGCTCTTTATGGATGCAATGCGTCAAAATTTCACGCAGACTCGATTCCAGTAATTTCGCCAATCGCTCTATCGTCTCCGGTCGATAGCTGGTACGGCTATAGCTAATCGTCAGGCCCAGCTGGCCTCCCGAAATGATGCCGCCAAAATCCAGCGTATACGTCCGGGCCATGGTCGGGCTAAGTGGCATCCCCCCACTGTAAGGGGATGACTGCAGGTCATTTCCCTTCATATCCTGATCAAATTGTCCCAAATAGTTAAAGCTGATTTCAGGATCTGCCTCAAATAGGGCTGGAAATGCCGCCTGTCCCTGGCGATCGGCTAAGTATTTCAGCACCCCGTATCCGATCCCTTTTTGTGGGATGCCGCGCAGTCCTTCCTTCACATGCTTGATTCGCTGCGAAAGAGCTGTTTCTTCTGGCATATCGAGTAAAACAGGATATTGGCTTGTAAACCACCCTATCGTCCGGATAATGTCCACCTCTGGTAAAATGGTTTCACGTCCATGTCCCTCTAGATTAATCAGGAAACGATCATTTCCACTCCATGCTTGCAATGCCATTCCTACCGCCGTCAGCAACAGGTCATTAATTTCTGTACGGTAGGCACGATTGGCCTGCTTGAGCAGCTGCTCTGTCTCTGCGTTTGTCCATAAAGCAGTAACCGACTCACTATCGCCAATCAATGGCTTATCGTGCTCGTTATGCCCGTAATCCTGCGGCAAAGGAGCCAGTTTCGATTGTGCAAGCTCCCCCCAATACGCCCGCTCACGTTCCATAGCTGGGCTGTTGGCATAGGCGTGCAGCTTCTCGGCCCACGTTTGGAACGAATCCGTCTTGTGAGGTAACTGAATCACCTGTTCTCCCTTGGAGGCCTGCTCATACGCAGCCGCCAAATCCTCGAATAAAATGCGCCAGGATACCCCGTCCACCACCAAATGGTGAATCACGACCAGCAGATGATCTCCATCCGGGCAACGGAATAGGCCGAGCCTCATCAATGGCCCTTCGCTCAGGGAAATACCGGATTGAATTTCATTGCATTGGGCTTCAATCATCTTGGCCAAATCTTCCTCAGTGACGCGGCTGTCCCTATAGTCAAAGCACTCCAGATGATAGGGTTCGCCTTCCGCTACACCGCGGTTCCATGCTGTATATCCGTTTTCCGATGAGTGAAAAACCATACGCAATGCATCATGATGCGATGTAATCCGGTTGAGCGCCTGCCGAAGGGCCTGTTCCTCATAGCCTTCCTGCCGATAGAGCATGACCGACTGGTTAAAATAGTACGGCTCTGCCGTGGGCTGTTCAAAAAACCAGCGCTGAATCGGTGTAAGCACCACAGGTCCTGTGACCTCGCCCTGCTCCGCTATTCGGTTAACAGGCTGAATATATGGGCTTAGCCCTACAATCGTCGGGTATTTGAACAAGTCCTTCATTTCCAGCTTGTATCCAGCTTGAAACAAGCGGGACGATACTTGAATGGCCTTGATGGAGTCACCACCCAGATGGAAAAAGTTATCCTGAATGCCCACTCGCCGGATGCCCAGAATGGCCCCCCAAGCGGCTGCCAGTGCCTGTTGAACCTCCGTCTCGGGTGCCACATAATCCATGCCTGTATCGACATTGTACTCGGGGGCAGGCAATGCCCGGCGGTCTACTTTACCATTCAGTGTCAAAGGCAGTCTGGAAAGCTGCACAAAGTAGGAAGGGATCATATAGCCAGGCAGATCCTGCGACAAAACGCTACGCAAGTCGCTAGCGCTCAATTCGCTGTCTGTTACAAAATAGGCACACAGCTGTTTTTGCCCATGATCGTCCTGCCGTACGGTAACAATCGATTCCTTCACTCCTGCAATGTTGGACAATCGGCTCTCAATTTCACCCAGCTCAATGCGGTAGCCGCGAATTTTGACCTGCTCATCCATTCGTCCCTTGTACTCCAACACGCCATCTGCACGCCAACGCACTAAATCCCCTGTACGATAGCAGTATTCTCCAGGCCGAAATGGACTTTCAATAAACTTTTCCGCCGTGAGCTCCGGCCGATTCAGGTATCCACGCCCCACACCGTCGCCACCAACGATCAGCTCGCCCCAGGCCCCGATAGGCTGCAGCTTCAACGAACGATTGACCACATACGCGGTCGAATGATCAATCGGACGTCCAATGGGAATAGCCTGGGTTTGCGGTGCTGTAATGTCATAGATGGTGGAAAAGGTGGTGTTCTCCGTCGGCCCATAAATATTGGCCAAACGAAGCTGCGGGTGCTCCTTCAGCACACGATTGACGTGGGGTACGGACAGCACATCACCACCCACGAGCAATTCCTTCAGGGACGCAAACAATGTTATATCCTGCTGGGAATGCTGATTGAATAAAGGCGTGGTCATGAACATCGTGCTAATGCGATACTTGTCAATCGCCTGTTTGAGCTTGGCCGTATCCAGAAGGGTGTCATGACTGACCAGATACAGTTGCCCCCCGTTCAGCAGCGTCCCCCAAATTTCAAATGTAGAGGCATCGAACACCACGGCACCCGTTTGCAGCAAGCGCGTATTTTCGTCTAACGTGGCATAGCTTTTATTTTTCACCAAACGCACGACATTACGGTGATCGATCATCACGCCCTTCGGCTTGCCTGTCGTACCGGAGGTGTAGATGACATACGCAAGATCTGAGGAAGATCCCCCCGTTGAAATCGCAGCTGATTCATCCGTATGAGCATCATATTCCGTTTCGCTGCTCCATCGCTGTGGTTCACTCAAATCGATGACCGGAATGCCGGGTTCAAAAGGAACCTGCTCACGTCGCTGCGACAGCAGCAGCTCGGCACCGGAATCCTCAAGCAGATAACGGATACGCTCCTCGGGATAATCGGGATCTATGGGAACGTAAGCCCCTCCGGCCTTCAAAATCGCCAGCATCCCCACGATCATTTCAATGGAACGCTCAGCCATTATCCCTACTCGCTGTATCTGAGTCTCGGACCCGCGCCGTATCCCATGGGAAGCGAGTATGCGTGCCAGACGGTCGGAACGTTCATTCAGCTCGCGGTAAGTGAGCTGTGTGTCCGCACAGGTGACGGCCAGTCGATCCAGCGATTGTGCAACCTGTTCCTCGAACAGCACATGCAGCAATTGATCCCGTGGATACGGATAGTCTGCTGCTGTATCGTTGAATTGCTTCACAAGCTGCTCTTTTTCTTGGGCCGAAACCATTTCTATAGCCGCAAGAACGGTATCCGGCTGTTCTATAACCACATTGATAAGCTGCTGTAAATGTACAGCCAGACGTTCGATGGTTTCCCGTTTGTACAGCCGGGTTCCGTATTGAAGACCGCAGGCAATTTGTTCCCCATCCTCCAGCGCGAACAGACTCAAATCAAATTTGGCCGTCGTTTGTTCACTCGGATAGGGTGCCAATTGCAGCCCTGCCAGCTGCTGCTCTTTTTGCTCCAGGTTTTGTAGAGCAAACATGGTATCAAATAACGGATTGCGGCTTAAATCTCGATCCACGCCCAGCTTTTCTACCAGCTCTTCAAACGGATAATCCTGATGCTCAAAAGCCTTTAACGCGTTTTCTTTGACCTCCAGTACATAATCGCGGAATGTTTTCCCGCCTTCCGGATAATTGCGGATCGCCAGGGTATTCACGAACATCCCAATCAGACTGCCAAGATCAGCATGGGGCCGCCCTGCAATTGGCGAACCGACAATAATATCCTCCTGCCCGCTGTAGTGGCTAAGCAAAGTCGTATAGGCAGCCAACAGCACCATATATAATGTCGATTCGGTCTGTATCGCAATGCTTTTTAATCCTTCGCTTTGCCGTTGATCGAGCGTAAATTCCAGTACATCTCCTTCAAAGCTTCTCACCGCCGGACGTGGATAATCAGTCGGAATATCCAGCACAGGCAGCTCTCCTGCGAAGGTATTGAGCCAGTAGTTTTCCTGTTCCCGGTAGCGTTCACTTTGCTGCTGTTCCTGCTGCCAAGCGGAGTAGTCCTTATACTGAATGCGCAGCGGTGGCAGCGTGTCGCCTGCATATAAACGGATGAAGTCCTGAATGAGCACATTAATAGAGGTACCATCCGAAATGATGTGATGCATATCCAGCAGCAAAATATGATGCTCTGGACCGATTTCAATCAGACCAGTCCGGAACAACGGAGCCTGCGCAAGATCGAACGGCTGGACAAAGCCATGCACCAGCTCATCCGTCTCCTTGGGGTCAGCTCCGTGGGCATGAATCAGCTCCACGCGAAAAGGAACCTCGTCATGTACTCGCTGGACAGGTTCACCGTTCATGGTCTCAAAGCTTGTGCGCAATGTTTCATGGCGGTCAATAAGCTGACGGAACGCGTTATCCAGTGCCGTATGATCAAGTGAACCGGTCAGCGTCAGGGCACCAGGTATGTTATAGCTAATTCCCGCTCCATCAAGCTGATTGAGAATATACATTCGTTTTTGGGCCGAAGATATCGCATAAAATGGCTTATTCTCCGAAACAGGGATGGATTCATAGGTGGTTTGCTCCAGTGCTTCAATAACCTGCGCGAGCTGTTCAATCGTCGGGTGCTGGAACAGATCCTTGAGCTGCACATTTTTATGCAATTCCTTATGGATGAGCGAGATGACATGTGTCGCCCGCAGGGAATGTCCTCCTGCTTCAAAAAAGTTATCCTTCATCCCTATGCGCTCAAGCTCCAGCACTTCTTTCCAGATGCTGGCCAGTTGTACTTGTAATGGAGTTTGCGGAGGTACATACTCTGTGCCTGAGCTTACACTTCCCTCCGGCTGTGGCAGTGCCCGTCGATCCACCTTGCCATTCGGTGTCAACGGCAATTGCTCCAGCTGCACAAAATACGACGGCACCATATAGCCCGGCAGCTCCTGGCTCAAAGCACGGCGCAGCTCGCTTGCTGCTATATCTGTATGGGTCACCACATAAGCGCAGAGTTGCTTTTGCCCCTGCTCATCCTCCCGTGCAATCACGACCGCTTCTCGCACCGCTTCCAGCTTTAACAGCTGCGCTTCCACCTCACCCAGCTCGATCCGGTAGCCCCGAATTTTCACCTGGGCGTCGATCCGTCCCTTGTATTCCAGCGTCCCGTCCGCCTTCCAGCGCACCAAGTCGCCTGTGCGGTAGCAGCGTTCTCCGCTGCGGAACGGACTGTCGATGAACTTTTCAGCCGTCAGGTCCAGGCGGTTGCGGTAGCCACGTGCCACCCCGTCACCGCCGACGATCAGCTCACCCCACGCCCCGACAGGCTGGAGCTGCATCGAACGGTCCACGACATACGCTGTCGAATTATGGATCGGTCTGCCAATTGGCACCGATTCCGATTGCACACCGGTGATCGCATGCACTGTGGAAAAGGTCGTATTTTCGGTCGGGCCATAGATGTTACTGATTCGCAGGGACGGATGGGCCTCCAGCACCCGGTTCATATGTGGTACGGACATCACATCACCGCCGACCAGCAGCTCCCGTATCCCCTCGAACAGCGCCAGATCCTGCTGGGACAGCTGGTTAAAGAGCGGTGTGGTCAGAAACATCGTGGTAATGCCGTGGCTGCGGACCGCTTCCTTAAGCTTTGGCGCGTCCAAAATGACATCCTGGCTCACCAGCACCAGCTGTCCACCGTTCAATAGCGCCCCCCAAATTTCGAAGGTGGATGCATCGAAGACAACAGCCCCTGTCTGCAAAATGCGCGTGTCGGCATCCAACTGTGCGTAGTTTGTATTTTTCACCAAACGTACAACATTACGGTGCTCTACCATAACCCCTTTGGGCTGGCCTGTTGTCCCTGAGGTGTACATGATATAGGCCAAGCGATCAGCAGCGGTCTCCTTCGGTTGTTCTCCAGCTGCATAAACCTGCTGTATTGGTTTGGCTTGTTCTGATTGCGTAGTTTCTGTTGGGACGGTTGTAGTAGAAGCAAGCTCAGGACTAGCGGAAATGGAGTAGAGCGGATTTAAACAATCCACGTATCCCATGTCAGCCGTATCAGCATACGTTCCGTTGTCATTCGGCGTAACAGGATTGAGACGATCAGCATCATCCGTTCCATAGATTGCGGAATCGCTCAGGTCTAACACAGTTCCCTTAAAATCAACGGGCCGATGCTCCATTCGCTGTACCAGCAGTATGTTTGCACCGGAATCCTCCAGCAAATAGCGCACACGCTCCGCCGGATAATCGGAGTCAATCGGCACATACGCTCCGCCTGCTTTGAGAATCGCGAGCATACCGACGATCATCTCCATCGAGCGTTCAGCCACAATGCCGACAGTCTGTTCGGTGCATATCCCCTGCTTTCGCAATGCATGAGCCAGACGGCTGGCCTTTTCATTTAATTTTCCATACGTCAGCCTATTCGGTCCGGACACTACTGCCACCTGCTGTGGTAACTGCTTTGCCTGTATCTCAAACAATTCATGAATGGACGCATGACGTGGATAATCCACAGCTGTGTCGTTAAAGGTATGAACCAGTTGCTCTACTTCTTGCTCGGACAGCACTTGTGCTGTGAAAATCTCCAGCTCTGGCTGATGCAAAACAACGCTATACAGCCGTAATAGTTGCTCAACAAAGCGTTTAATCGTCATCTGGTCATAACGGTCGCTACTGTACTTCACGTTCAGGGAAACTGCTGCATTTTCCCATTGAAATTGAAAATCCAGCTCAGATTGCACATGATTCAAAAAATCAGAAGTGTGGATATTTCGCAGGGATGTCGTGGTGTGAATAAGAGGCTTATCATCCTCATTACGTGGAATTTCAAGCCCCTCGGTATAGTTCCAAAAAGGAATATTTTGGTGTTCAATGGCTTCGCTGACAGAGGTTTTGATTTGAGACAGCAAGGTTTTGAAGGTCGTTGATGAATCCAGCGTGTTTTTCAATAAAAGCAGATGGTTGATCGGCTTCGTAGCACCGTTGCCAGACTTCGCTACCGGAATGCCCAGCAGCACACATTCCTCACCTGTGTATTTATGCAATAAGCTCTCTACTCCAGCAAGCAGAACCATAAACACGGCCCATGGAGCCCCACCTGTTATAGATGATATTCTTTGGGAAATTTCAGATGGAAATGTGAGCGTGTACGTTTGACAATTAGAACCCGTTGCAGCTGTATCCCTGGACACATGGTTGGTGTATGGCAAGCAGATGATACGATCCTCAGATTCCAGCTTATGACTCCAGTAATTTTTTTCCTTCTCAAATAAGGCTTTCAATGACATCCCTCCTGCTTTATGAGGCCTATACCCCGGTTGGATGGTGCGTTGTTACGTAGATGAGCTTTGTATCGGAAAAAGAATACTTTGCAGGCAAGGGCAGTCGGACGGAGCCGCTGCCCTCTGCACATGCAAAGTGAAATCATTGCCTTTTAGAAAACGGATTTAGAAAACGGATTTAGAAAACAAAGTCGATGGAATCCGGCGAGAAGCCTTCCGCTTGCTCGTCCGAGTTCACCTGAATATCGCTTAATAGCAAATCTGGATTGGCCCCAACCTGTGACAGGATCGCTATCAAATCTTCCGTTAATCGTTCAATAGCATCTGCGCCAAACAGCTTCGTGCAATATTCAAAGGAACCCTTGATCTCCCCGTCTTCATTACTCATGGACAAGGTCAAATCGAATTTGGAAATACGATGCTCCTGAACATACGGACTGAAGGACAGCGTTTCAAGCTTCGCTTCCTGTGACTCCGTATTTTGTCGTAATCAGCTCCAGCTCACCCAGCTTCGCATCCGGGTTCGCCGCCACGGCTTCGGCCAAGCGAATAAAGTGACGTGTCATCCGTTCTACCGTTTCCCGTTGATACAACGCAGTTGCATACTGCAATCCGAACTGGATACCTGTCTCTTCCTCTCTGGCTTCCAGCGTCAAATCAAACTTCGCTGGCGTTTGTTCCAAGCCGTATGGGCGGAAGCTCAGGTCTGCCAGCTGCAGTTCGCCTTCCTCGGTGGTTTGCAGGGTAAACATCGTATCGAACAGCGGATGGCGGCTCATATCCCGCTTCACATTTAGCTTTTCCACCAGTTCCTCAAATGGATAGTCCTGATGTTCGTAGGCTTGCAGGGCGCGAACTTTCACTTCTTCCACGTAGCTGCGGAAGGGATGTTCCGCTGTCGGATAGTTTCGCAATGCCAATGTACCGACGAACATCCCGAGGATCGGCTCCAAATCTGCATGCGGTCGTCCTGCAATCGGCGTGCCGACTACGATGTCCTCTTGCCCGCTGTATTGGTGCAAGAGTGCGGTGTACGCTCCTAGCAGCACCATATACAGGGTAGAGCCTGTGTGCGCCGCCAGCTCCTTCAGGCGTTATGCTAGCTTCGCGCTCCAGCCCGAACACCACGGTATCGCCTGCCGTACTTCGTATCGACGGACGGGCATAGTCCGTAGGTAGATCCAGTACAGGCAGTTCACCCCGGAAGGTATCGAGCCAGTACGCTTTCTGGCGCTGCATCCATTCCTGATGGGCCTCGCTTTGCTGCCATACCGCATAATCTTTGTACTGTATCCGCAATGGCGATAGCTCTTCTCCGTCGTACAAGCGGACAAATTCATCAGTCAGTACCCCCATGGACACACCATCCGAGACGATATGGTGCATGTCGAGCATGAGCAAATGCTGAGATTCCTGCTCCACTCCTTGTGCGCCCAGATCCACCAAGCCTACCCGCAGCAGCGGCGCAGCTTTTAAATCAAACGGACGGACAAAGCGACTCACCAGTTCATGCACTTCCTTGCTGACCATCGTGTCCGCAGTTGCTCCTCTGCCTGCACCTTCGTATATTCCACCTCAAACGGCACAGCGTCCTCAATCCATTGCATCGGCTCACTGTCGATCAGATCAAAGCGGGTACGCAAGGTCGCATGGCGGGTGATCAGTTGACGGAACACGTCCTCCACTCGCTTCATGTCCAGCGGACCGCTCACTTGCAGCACCGACGGCATGTTGTAGTTCACATCATTCGGATCGAACTGATGCAGCACATACAGTCGTTTTTGCGCCGAAGATAATGGGTAGAAATTGCGTTCTTCCGTTACCGGAATGGACGCATACGCCACTTGATCCAGACTCTCTATAACAGCCACCAGTTGTTCAATCGTTGGTGCTTCAAAAACACTGCGCAGTGGAAGCGGCTTGTTCAGCTCCTTGTGAATCTTCGAGGCCAGGGTCGTCGCCCGCAGCGAATGTCCGCCAATCTCGAAGAAGTTTTCCTTCAAGCCGACCTGCGCCAAGCCCAGCACATCCTGCCAAATTTGTGCCAGCTTCGCTTCCACCCACGTCCGCGGTGCGACATAATCGGCTCCGCTTTGCAGGCTTCCTTCCGGTACTGGCAGTGCCTTGCGGTCGATTTTACCGTTTGGTGTCAGTGGCATGTGCTCCAGCTGTACCAAATACGAAGGCACCATGTAGTTTGGAAGCTCCTCGCCCAGTAAACTGCGCAGCTCTCCTGCGCTCACTTCCCGTTCCGCAACATAGTACACCACCAGTTGGTTTTGCCCCTGCTCGTCCGCCTGGGCCAGTACGATGACCTCTTGTATGTCCTCCACTTTCAAAATTTGTGCCTCAACCTCGCCCAGCTCGATCCGGTAGCCACGGATTTTGACCTGATGGTCGATCCGGCCCAGGTATTCGATGTTGCCATCCGGCATCCATCTCGCCAAGTCACCCGTGCGGTACATCCGTTCATAGCCCACTTCGCCAGCCGCAAACGGATTCGGTACGAATTTCTCAGCCGTCATTTCTGGACGATCCAGATAGCCACGTGCCAGACCCGGACTAGATACGCACAACTCACCCGCTACACCCATCGGCGCCAGATGTCCATGCACATCCACCATGTATACCCGGTGATTCGGCATAGGGCGTCCGATGGAAATCAGCTGTCCCGCTCTCTCGTCTTCGGACACCGGCCAGACTGACGTCGCTACCGAGTTTTCCGTTGGACCGTAGCCATTATAGTACGCCTCCTGATCCTTCCACTTGTGCACTAGTTCTGTCGACGATGCTGATCCGGCAGTCCGGAGCATATGCCGAATTTGCGTATTCTGTTACGCTCCTCCGGATACGTCGGATCGATGGGCACATATGCACCCCCGGCTTTCAAAATGCCTAAGATCCCCACAATCAAGTCTACCGAACGCTCGGTCATCAGACCAACCAATCGATCTTTCGTCACACCTTGACTACGCAAGGTACGAGCCTGACGATTCGCACGTTCATTCAGCTCGCGATAGGTCAACTGCTCTCCTTCAAAGAACAACGCTGCCTGCTCCGGTGTTTGCGCCGTTTGTATCTCGAACAAGCCATGGATCGTTTGCTCGCTTGGATACTCTGCCGCCGTGTTACCCCATATCTTGACAATTTGCTCACGCTCCTGCTCGGTCACTGCGTCCAACTCATGCACCCGAATGTCCGGCTTCGCCACCACCTGCTCCAACAGCTGTACTAGATGGCCCTGAATCCGTTCAATACACACGCGGTCATAAAGCTCCGTATTGTATTCAAATCGGATTTTCATCGCTTCCTGCGGCATGACGACCAGATTGAAATCATAGTTGGTTTGTTCAATCATGCCTGCATTGCGAATTTCAAAATCCGACTCTGCACCTTCGCCAAGCTGCTCAACCTGCTCCTCCACCGGATAGTTTTCAAACACGATAATGTGGTTGATCAGATCTTGCTTTTGCTCGGTCAAGGCTTGAATTTCATACAGCGGATACGTTTCATACGCTGAGAAGCCAGCGCCTGCTGCTGATTCGCTCTGATCAGGTCGGCAAATGTGTCCTCAGCTCCACTGCGGATACGTATTGGGATGGTGTTAATGAACAAGCCCACCATATGTTCGATACCTGGAATATCAGCCGGACGACCCGACACTACGCTGCCAAAAACAGCATCGTCACTGCCGTTGTACTTGTGAAGCAGCAAGCCCCATACCGTTTGCAGCAATGTATTCGTGGTCACGTGGTTCTGCTTGGCGATGATCTCGATGCGGCTTGTCAAGTCCTTGCCCAGATCGCACAGCACATGCTCAAATTGAGCACCTTCTGCTTTCGTTCCCACTTTTCCGCTCGGAATCAAGGTTTGCTGATCATAGCCGAACAAGTAACCGTTCCAGTATGCAGTTGCAGCTTCTACATCCTGTGCTTCAAGCCACTCGATATACTGACTGTATGGTGTAACCGGGGCAAGCTGTGGATCTCTGTGCTCCACGGCTGCAAAATACCCCTCAAACACCTCATCCGTTACCAGTGCCAGACACCAGCCATCCATCAAGATGTGATGAGAGCTCCACACAAAATAATAATCCTCATCACCTGTTCGTAAAATCGCTACGCGCATCAACGCATCCCTGGATAAATCGAATCCAGCTGCCTTGTCCTTGCGAATAAATTCCTTCACATACGCGTCACGTTCCTGATCATCCAAATGACGCAAATCTTCATAGGTGAAGCCGACATCCTTATGGCGGAAAATGACCTGTACAGGCTCATCCTGCCAACCGCTGATGAAATTGGCTCTAAATATCTCATGCCGCTGCGCCAATTGATTCAAGCTATCTTGGAAAATATCCGCTTGGAAGCGTCCGTGCAAATCAAATGTCGTCTGTTCAAAATAAGCCCCCGACTCTGCTGGATAAAAAAGTTCTGTAACACCGCCGTATTGTTTGTTAGACGGGTTACCAAATCTCCGGTGAACTTCCTCTCCACGCTGGAAACAGGTAAATCGCAAAACTTATGTACGAGATCGCCTCTCAAGTCGCGCAGAGCACTAACGCTAAATCGTGCTGAGGCGTATCTCATCACAAACTTACAGGGCATTCCAATAAGCGTCATACCAACAACTAGATAGATCATGTTTTGGGTGGAGGAGAATGTGCCCTGTGCCATTTGCTCTATGGCCTTACCCAAAATAATATCAATGGCTGCCAAACATAAGGAACCGGTCACCGTTATAAAAACCCATAGATTATACGGTTTTATATAACGTGCGAGTCTCCGAAAAGCAGAATTTGATCGAAACAAGGGCATCCCTCTTTTTCGTTGCTCACACTTTCGCAGTGCGAACTTTTTTAAGTAAGCATTTTGCATAAATCCCAAGAGCGTTTTCAAATTATCAATATATGGATCGAAGCGGTTTAGTTCGGTTATATATTGTACTTTCAAGCGTTGGAAATCGAATTATGCAAAATGCTGAAGTTGCAATGGACACAGTGAGATAACTCTGGCTCTGGATGTAGGAGTGTATGCATGGAATAAAATCGTTCTTGAATTATGCTGGGAATTGCATCATGGTGGTGGGTTGGCTGTCGGATTGTTGCCGAGATGGTAATAACGAAGTGTATCGTGATGTGTGAGACATTCAACTCTGTCTGAATCGTGGTTGTAGAGTGCTTGTATTGTAAGATGTATGAGCTGCCGCAGCGTGGGCCGTCGGCGAGGATGCGGAAAGAATGTTCTCAACTGCGCTCATAACCTCTTGCTCTTGTTCATGGATGAAAAAATGATTACCTTCGAACATCCGGACATCCATAGGAGATGTCGTATGCTGTTGCCAGGCATGGAGTGAATCTGTGCTAACCTCAAAATCCTCCATCCCGCCTAAAACCGTCATCGGACACGCCAGTGGATTTCCCGGCTGATAAACATAAGTTTCACATACCTTAAAATCTGCACGCAGACGAGGCATAATAATTTGCATTAATTCTGCATTTTGCAGCACCTCTTCGGGTGTTCCCTGCATCAAACGAAGCTCTTCGGTGAAAGAATCGTCTGCTAAATCATGGAGTCGTTTTTTGGAGTAGGGAAGATGTGGTGCAGATTTACCGGATACAATGATATGCACGGGTAGTTTTCCAGTTTTGCTGTACAACTGCCGTGCTGTTTCAAATGCAATCAGTGCCCCCATACTGTGTCCAAAAAAAGCAAACGGCTTATGCATGTATGGAGCCATGGCGGGAACCAATGATTGAATGATATCTTGAAGAGTTTCCATTGGAGCTTCAGTTGAGCGGCTCTCACGTCCGGGGAGCTGTATAGGCAGCACGGTGATATCGGGCGCGAGCCTGGACTTCCAAGAGTTAAATATGTAAGCGCCACCACCAGCGTAGGGGAAGCAGAATAGTTGGAGCTTCGCAGCTGGTTGGACCTCTGTTTTCGCGAACCAAGATTGTGATCGAGTCGTCATATGAATTCCTCCATCCTCTATGCAGTTCATAATTTTACAATAAACCCTTATATCTCTTTTTTCCTTCCAACACTTTCTAGCTTTTTTAAATATACAAACTTTAAAACGGCTTGGCACGGGACAAAAGGGCTAAATTGATAGGCTTTATAAAAATAAAACAAAATCTATATTATGTTATTTGTTTCCAAACTTCAAAAGCAACAATTTCTCTTTTCTCATTAATTATCTGCCAATCATGATCTGTTAATTTGATTTAAAACAACATTTCAGGTTTTCACGAATTTTATAAAACTAAATTCATTATGATTTACAATGGAGCCCAAACCCCTTATCCTGCAACAATTTTACCTTTACATGCCATTAACATAAATGTAACAAATTCAACCTGATATCATCCGACAAATTCCGCCTTTTTTTGCAACTGTCTTTAACCTCCTATATAATGGATTGAATTTGTACCAAGCTCACATCAACCAAAATTAATAACTCTTTAATTTTTTAATAAATAGTGCTATTTTGTAGTCCTATAGCACCATATTTAACATATTTTTTTGACTCTTCGTCTAAAAAGTTCAATTCGAATTGAGTTTTTCTCTCCAAAGCTATGAATTTACTTTTCAAACTCTAATAGAAACGTTTTTATCTTGTTTCAAAAGTGCCTGTTTTCTAGAAATTTATATCCTGCTTTTACTCCTTCACCCCCAAAAAACCAGTAACGCCAAACAGCAAGTCTCCCTGTCGTTAGAGACTTGCTGTTTTATAAGTTCATTATGATTGACTTCACAAGTGAAGGAAGCCATGACTTCAATTTTTAAGAGGATGCCGCGGCCGCAAGCGTACCGGAAGACTCTGCTGTATGGTGAATACTCCGCACGAAGCGAATCGTTTTTGTTTCAGAGTGCATCACGACTGAATGGGTTTCCGCTCTGTGACCGGGAAGAGAACGAACCCCCTGCAACCACTCACCAGGCGTCACACCTGTAGCCACAAACATCACGCCTTGGCGTCCAACCATATCATCCATGGACAGCAACGCCCCTGGATCAGTAATGCCCATACGTTTGCAACGCTCAATCTCTTCTTCACCATGAGGCAGCAGGCGGCCCTGGATTTCTCCGCCCATGCATTTCAGCGCTGCAGCGGCCAATACACCCTCAGGAGCCCCGCCAGAGCCGATATGCAAATCTACACCACTATCCAGGCATGTTTCAATCGCACCCATCACATCCCCATGGCCAAGCAGTTTGATTCGAACGCCGCTTTCCCGCAGAAGCTTGATGATCCCGGCGTGCCGTGTACGATCCAGAATGGACACAGTAAGATCGGACAAGGATTTACCCAGTATGCGTGCGGCTTTTGACAATGTAGTCGGGATCGGGTCCTCAAGTGACAGCTTTCCCGCCAATGCCGCGCCAACGGCCATTTTTTGCATGTACATATCTGGAGCGTGGAGTAGACTACCACGAGGTGCAGCAGCAATGACCGACAGAGCGTTATTCAAACCATTCGCCACTGTTTCCGTTCCCTCCAGCGGATCGACAGCGATGTCCATGGCCGGCCCTCTGCGATTGCCTACTCTTTCCCCGATATACAGCATGGGAGCCTCATCCATTTCGCCTTCGCCAATGACGACCGTGCCGTCCATTGATACCGCATTAAAATGAGTGCGGATGGCTACCGTAGCCGCCTCGTCCGCGCTGTTCTTATCTCCACGCCCTGTCCATTGTGCCGATTGCAGCGCCGCTGCCTCTGTTACCCGAACGAATTCCAATGCCAATTGACTCTCCATACCTATCCCTCCACCTCTCCTAAAAAATAATTGTTACCCTTAGGCAAATCATTATTTTAGAGCAGCTATGCTGCCATCTATCTCTTTAACTATTTATATATAATCTCCTATATCCTACGGCCAATCCTTTTCTTTAGAGCAGCTACGCTGCCATCTTTATTTATCTATTACACTCCCGTATCCTACGGTTTATATTTTGTTTATATGAGCAGCTACTGCGCTCTATAACATCCTGATAATCAAGCCTGCCGTCTCTTCAATCGCTTTATCTGTGACATCAATGACCGGACAATTCAGCTCTTTAAACAAAGACTGCGCATACGCAATTTCCTCTTCCACCCGCGTCGATGTAGCATACTGCACATTATTAGGAAGCCCCATAACCTTTAGTCGCTCACTGCGTATTTTCAACAGTAGCTCCGGCTGGATCGTCAATCCGAAAACTCGACCATGCTGAACATCCTTCAACTGTGCAGGCGGTGTCAGCTCCGGTACAATCGGAATATTGACCGTTTTATAACCTTTATGCGCGAGAAACATGGATAAAGGGGTTTTGGAAATACGGGATACCCCAAGCAATACAATATCTGCCTTGAGAATGGCGCTCACATCTTTGCCATCATCATATTGCACCGCAAAATCCAGGGCTTCCACACGACGAAAATAGTTGTCATCCAATCGATGCAGCAGACCGGGCTTCTCTTTGGGATCGTTATGGAACGTATCGGCAAACGCCTGCATCATCGGTCCCATAATATCGACAGCCCGCACATTTAGTCGGACAGCCTCCTCTTTCATCGCCTCTCTCAATTCCGGCTGTACCAGCGTATAAGCTACAAAGCCTTTACGCTCGGCAACTTCCTCCATCACCCGACTCAGTTCGTCTTCATCCCTTACATTCATAAATCTTTTGATCTCTGTGTCCGGTAACTCAAATTGGCGCATGGTCGCCTGTACGACAGCTTCTGCCGTCTCGCCAATCGAGTCTGAACAGATCGCTATAAAATGACTGCTCGCCTGAACCATTCGATTCCTCCCATTAATCCTCTGCTACCATATCGAGCAACATTTTAATAATATTCGTTTTTGTAATGCGTCCCACGACTTTCCAGTGCTCCCCTGGCTTGTCGGAGTCGGAAGGGACGACGACAGGCAGGCTGTCGATTTGACGGGCAATAATTTTGCGTGCTGCCTCTAATACCGTATCCTCTGGGGAAACGGTGACAACATTCGCCTGTCGGGTCATCACAAGACTGACAGGAATGGTCGCTGCATTGGGATTGCCCAACGTAACCTTGAGCAAATCCTTGCGGGAAGCTACCCCTGCCAAATCTCCGTCTTCATCAGTGACGATCAAATTGCTCACATTTTCCAAAAAAAGAGCTACGACAGCTTCCTGAATCGTTGTTGTTTCGCGTACGATGACTGGAACCCCGTGAAGATCGCCGACCTTCATTTGCAAAAGCCGGAATTTTTCCTCCCGGTTCGGCGTGCCCCTCTTTCCAACAAAATAGCCAACCTTGGGCTTGGCATCTATGTAATTCAGAATGCCCAATTTGGATAGGTCGGTCCGAATGGTCGCCTTGCTGAGATTAAGCATTTCCGCAATCTGATCACCGGTAATCGGGGCATGCTTTTGTACGATGGTTAAAATTTCTACTTGTCTTGCCGTAAGGTCGATGATGAACGCCCCTCCTTTTTTTCTTGCTATCTGATATTGAATATAATACGTCATATATAATAATAAATCAACCTTAAAAAGCATATAAAACATCACATATATAAAATTAAAGTGGTTATTCATGTTTTTTTATCATTTAAAACACTTATTCCACACACAAAAACGGGTACTTTACACCCTACTCTTTCGAGTAAGGCGAAGTACCCGCTCCCCTATTCGTATCTTAAAGCATCAATCGGACGCAGCTTCGATGCCTTTCGCGCCGGATAAACTCCAAACAACACACCAACTCCCATGCAGCACAGAAAAGAGTACAATACCGGCTCCATCGAATACACAATCGGCATATGGACGAATTTTTCCAGCAGCTTTGCGCCCCCAAGACCCACCATTACGCCAACCAGTCCGCCCATCAGACTAAGAAAAACAGCCTCAGCCACAAACTGCAGCATAATATCACTGCGCTGCGCACCAATCGCTTTGCGAATCCCGATCTCCCTCGTACGTTCCGTGACGGACACCAGCATAATATTCATAATGCCAACACCGCCAACGCCAAGCGCAATTGCAGCTACACCGGCCAGCAGCATATTCATAATCCGATCAACCCCGGACACTGTTTTTAAGATTTCCGTCTGGGTCATGATCTGAAAATCATCGCCCTCTGATGGCTTCAGCTCATGCCTGACACGCAGCACCTGTCGGATTTCAGCACTTGCCTGATCAATCTTTTCCTCCGTTGTTGCAGAGGCATTCACCTGCTGAATGCTCATATTACCCAGCCGTTCCATCCCCGTTGTAATCGGTACATATACCTGCTGCCCGCTGTTACTCATATTGGAATTGGAATTTGTCAGCACACCGACCACCTTAAAAGGAAGCTGCTTGATCATGATCGTCTCACCGACCGCCCTGGAGGCATCCGGGCCAAAAATATTACGGGCCGCATCACTCCCAAGCACGGCCACATTCATACGTTTATCCACTTCATAGTGGGTAAACGACCTGCCCTGAGCGAGCGACAGCTTTCTCACATGAACGAATGCCAGCGAAGTCCCCTCAATTTGCCCGCTGACCTTATTGCGACTCCACGTAATATCCGCACTGGTCATAGCGCTTGGTGCTACCTCTGCTACTGCTTTTTGCTGCTCTAGCGCACCGATATCCTCCAGAGATATTCCTTTCGTCTGACTGAACGACATGGAGCTGGACCCATCATATGGGGCATAAGGATAGATCATCAGCAGATTATTTCCCATACTGTTGATCTGCGATGTAATCGTTGCCGTAGAGCCTTTTCCGATAGCTACAATGGTGATCACAGCGGCCACTCCGATAATAATGCCCACCATGGTCAGTAAGGACCGCAGCATATTAGTTCGCAAACTGTTGAGCGATACCCGGATAATTTCCCGAAATTTCATACCTTCACTTCCTCTGCCGCCATTCTTCGTTTCCCAACAGGCTGATCCTCTTCAATCCGCCCATCACGAAAATGAATTAGACGCTTGGCGTATTCCGCAACCTCCTGATCATGAGTAACAAGTACAACCGTCTTCCCCTGATCGTTCAGACGCTGAAAAATCCCCATAATTTCAACACTTGTTTTGGAGTCCAATGCGCCTGTCGGTTCATCCGCCAAAAGAATAACCGGATTGTTTACAAGTGCGCGCGCAATGGATACCCGTTGCTGCTGACCACCTGACAATTCGTTCGGCCTATTGTTCATTCGATCGCCTAGACCTACGCTAGTGAGGGCCTCCATCGCCCGCAAACGACGCTCCTTGGCAGGAATACCCGCATAGATCATAGGCAGTTCCACATTCTCCAAAGCCGTTGCTCGCGGGAGCAAATGAAATTTTTGAAATACAAATCCGATTTTTTGATTACGTATAATAGCCAGTTCATCCTCACGGGCATCCAATATCGAATAACCGTCCAAATAAAATTGTCCCGATGTAGGCAAATCCAGACAGCCGATGACATTCATCATCGTGGACTTGCCTGATCCAGACGGTCCCATGATCGCAACAAAATCACCGTCAGCAATATCAAGTTGCACCTCACGCAGGGCATGAATTTCCTGATCTCCGACCTGATACACTTTTTTCAAATCCTCAATCTGAATGACGTATCTCATACCCGTTTAAAAGCCTCCCTGCATGCCGCCCATAGCGGAAGGGTCCGGCGGAGGTTCAGGAGCAGGCACAATAAGAGTGTCACCCTCCTTCACACCTGACTTGAGCTCGACTCGATCTGGCGTGTAAAATCCGAGTTCTACGGGCTTGAATGTGCGCGCCCCTGGACTTGCAGAGTTATTAGAGGAAACATACACGCCGTCCTGTCCCCCTTCGGATCTCAGCGCAGTCGCAGGTACGAACAGTACATTTTTGTGTACTCCCAAAATAACGGCCACATTCATAATCATGCCCGTTTTGAGCTTGCCTTTAGGGTCATGAACAGACAGTTCCATCAGATACGTCGTCATCCCTTCATCCGTAGAGGCTTCCGGTGAGACGAATTGTACCTTCCCCGGAAACGATTCGCCCGGATATGCATTGGTGGATAACACTGCTGAAAGTCCTTTTTTCACCTTGACAATGTCGGTCTGATTAACCTTCACAACCACCTTAAGATCGTTGGAATCCGAGTTATTCATGACAATAAATGGAGCCGTCGGACTGGTTCCGACATCCCCGTTCACCTTTAAGATAACTCCGTCCCACGGTGCCGTGACCTGAAGCTTGTTCAGTTCATTTTTTTTCTGCTCCAGCTCAGTCGCCAGTCTTCGAACCTCTATCCGTGAGGCTTGAATATTGGAAGCATCGGCTGGAACCTGAATCTTGCGAAGCTCAGCCATAGCCGTACGGTAGCCGATTTCAGCCTCTGCGATGGCGTGACGCTTTTGCGACATGATTTTGCGGAACTGTAGATCCAGACCATCATAGTCCGTCTGTGCTTTATCCAGCGCCTGCTCTGCCTGCTCCAAGTCACTGTTGGGCACCGCCCCGGCATCATGTAAAAACTTTTGATCATCATATGCCTTCTGCGCCTGCTCCAACTGCTTTTGGGAAGCCTTCTTCTGACTTTCGGCTTCTTCCAGCTCAAATGATTCCTGCGCCGTATCGACCGCCATTTTAGCACGAAGTACGCTTGTCTTTTGAATTTCGATATCTTCGGCCTTTGGCCCCTTTTCCAATTCGGCTAGCTTGGCCTTGGATATTTCCAAATTATCGGACGCACTCTGAATTTGCATTTTAATTTCAGAACTGTCCAGAAGCGCCAGAACCTGCCCTTTTTTCACCTTGTCTCCGGCCTTCACGTTTACTGCTGCCAGCTTATTTTCGCCTGCGCTTGTGAAATTCAGCTTCACTTCCTTGGAAGCCTGCACAGTACCGGACGTATCCAGCTTCTCGCTCACATCCCCGCGCTCCACTTTAAGCGTCTCGTCCTGAACCAACGGTGCGGCCTGCTCTTTGGGCAGATTCAGGTATACTGCCGCTCCGCCTCCGCCTACAACCAGTAGAACAATTGCAGTCCAGATCCACTTTTTTCTCCGTTTTTTCCGTAACTTTATTAAAGCATCATTTAAAACTGTTTCTGCCAATGCCGTTTCCTCCCTATGTGCTCCAAGGCTTGTTCAACGTGTACTCATTCTGATCCAACTCAATCGCCAGCTCTTCCATTTGCCGTTCAATCTGGTTCACCTTCAACTGATTATTTTTCAGTTCCAGCTCGATAATTAGACCTCTGGCCCACTTTTTGCGTGATAACTCCAGTCCCTCTTTTGCCGTACGCAAGCTTTCTTCCAGTTGTACGTATTTCTTTTGGTTTTCCTTAACCGTGGCATACAAATTGCGGAGAGATTCGGCAAAATCCTTTTGACCCTTGTCGAGCTCCTCTTTGGCCGTATCCACATCCATTTTGGCTAGATCATAAGCACCTGCACCACTGTTAAAATCGAAATATCTCACATTGAGTTCCGAAGTCTTGATGCTGTCCTCCAGCTTCCACAAATTCGGATTCATGCCCATCAGCTGTTGTATATGTATTTCGATATCCAGCTTCTTCGGTTCCTTGTACACGGGCCGATCAACCAATTCATAAGCTGTTCCATTAGGCTGTCCCATGAGGAAGTTCAGAGCATCCCTAGATTTTTGCAACGCAATCTTCCCCTGCTCTACTGTTTGCTGAGCCTGGCTTCTGGCCTGTGTACTCTCGTTTTTCGCATACTCAGACAACTTGCCGCGCGCAAATTTGGCGAGTGCAATCTTTTCCTCCGCTTGAGCAATTTCAAGCGCTTCCAGATCATTTTTCACCTGATTCTCTGCTACAAACACACTTTGATAGCTTTTCATCACATTAAAATAAATCTGGTCTTTGGCGAACTGCGCCTGCTTTTTGCTGGCTAGATAGGATAACGTCGAGGAACTGTAATTTCTCCAGGACGTTTCATCATCAACATACTCATCGTCTATAAAATCGACAGGTGAATTGCCCAGATCCTTTTCTGCATTTTTCAGTTCCATTCTACGACGCTCTACGTCCCGCTCGGCGGTACGTGTATTGTAACTGTTTGTTTGTGCCCATTCCGCGGCCTGCTTGAGCGTCAATGTAGGCAAAACCTGACCTGTTACAGATGATGTTTTCGATGTAGCCGCAGCAGTTGAAGTAACTGACGTACTTGCTGCTGTACTTCCTGATGAACTGTCAGCCTGTACAGTGGAGACCAAGCCTGATGATAAGGACAACACAAGCAGCACGGCAGCCGCTTTTTGCTTCATAGATGAATCTCTCCCCTTTCGGTGCATTCTTCGAATCATTTCAATCCTTTTCGACATAAATTTCCACTATCTATTCGCAATCTAATTGTACTTTCAGGTTTATGTTGGTACAAGGTTTCAAAACAATACATTTTTGTAACCTTTACTTCCAGATTACTCGTTGTAAACTACTTTTCGTTCAATTAGATATAGATTTAACCTGTTTTTACCTGGACTTTACCTAATTTTCAGCTAATTTTAAGGAAACCAACAGCATCTATTAAGGTTTGGAACATATACTAGAGAAAGAATAACAGCCGCTCACTGGGAGGGTTAATAGATGATAAAAGAAACTCGCATGACAACCACTAACGAACCGTCTGATTTGTGGATGACCCGCTTTTTACGTGAATCAGAACAAAAAAAGAAACAACTAATCCGGGAAGCCCGGAAAAATAACGATATACCGCTGATGAACAGTATTTCTTTTTACCTTGCTCAACGGGATCAGCAGCATCTTATCGGATAAAATGACAAGTGAATCTTATGCTATAAATTACAGATTACTTCTAGTTATCTGCTTAGATTGCTAGATTAAAAAGATCCGGGACAAATCGACAATTGATTTGTCCCGGATCTTTTGTGATAATCAAATCTAAAACCGCCATAACTTATTTATCGCCTATTCCTCCATCTCCGCCTGCGGATCATAAAGATATTTATCCAGTGGGATACGCCCGCTTCCATTAAAACGTATGCCTTCCTCCTCCAAATACAGACGCTGCAGGGATGCGGACTCATCCTCCTGCAAAGCAATCTCCCCCAATCGGTTGACTACTCTATGCCAAGGGAGCCGGTGTTTTTGGCTCAGTGTATGCAAAATTCGCACCACCTGCCTGGCACCTCTTGGGCTTCCGGCCTCTGCCGCAATTTGACCGTAAGTCATTACTTTTCCCTCAGGGATCAGCAATATAATTTGAAGCACACGGGCAGTGAAAGGCTGCATGTTCTAATTCCTCCGTATTACTATTGCTTTTTCTATTATTATAGCACCCTGAACAGAAGCCAAAAACCCCTGCTCCTACAAATGTAAGAAACAGGGGAAAAACCAACTTTTAAATTCAGAATCCGCTCAGACCCTGTCTTTTTAAATCCTGCGCTACCAATCGCGCCAGTTCCCTTGCACCCGCATAGTTCGGATGAAGCGCGTCACCGTTCATATACAAGGCCAGCGTAGCCTCCTTGCCAATAGAAGTGAAATAAGCTGAGCTAAGAACATTCAGATCGACCAAAGGCGTTTGTTCCTCTTGAGCCAGCGCCAAAATAGCGCTTCTATACCATCTTTTTTCTGCGTTGTGTACATTGTTGGCATTAAAGTCAGTGGCTCGACCTTGCGGTGTTGACAGGATGACTGTCGCCCCCTTAGCCTTAACCTGCCGGATCATATCCCGCATCCAGTCCTTAAACTCCGCTTCGCTTTCATTATGCTTTGGATTGGTGTCATTAATGCCCAATTGGAGAATAAAATAATCCCCCGGCTTGATATATTGGACGATGGCCTCCAACTGACCGTCCTGATGGAAACCTCTAGCGATCTGACCTCCTGACGCCATGTTGCGAATTTGAAAAGTATTCGTGTTCACAAACTCTGGCAGCAGTTGACCCCATCCCGCCTGCACGCTGCTATCTAGCGGATAATAGTTACATACAGTAGAATCCCCACCGATATAAATCGTTCGATTCGTAACCGGATTGCTAGACAATTGCCTGATTTCCAATGCACTGAGTGTAAAGACCGCACCCTCTTTGCCTTCTGTAACCAGCAGATTTAGCTGTCCGTCTGTCACTGGAATTTGAAAGCGATCCTTGGCTCCATTTCCTGTCATATTAATGACCTGAAACACGCCTTCGGCCGCAATACTCGAACGGGAGGTATCTCCTAAAGTAACCGACACCTCATACAATCCGGGAGGAAGATCTACGTCAAACGTATTCTCGCTTTTCGTACCTGTAGCCAGAAACTGTACCGCATCACTAGCCACTCCAGCCCCCGATGCATTGACATTGCGCATATTCCCAGGGGTACGAAAGCCATAGCCACGTGCTGAGTCGTAGGACTGCGAAGCGTCCACTCCGGTATAGCCCGCTTCGACCGTACCTCCCCCAAAATCAAATTTGTAGTCGCCAGTGGATGCATACGCCGGGGTAGCTATGCCCAAACCCGGTGCACCACATAAAAAAGCAGTTAAAAGCATACCGGTCAATCCTTTTTTCCACTTCATTCTTCATTCCTCCTTCAAATTTTAGATTGCACAAAAAAGGATTTTTCAAACTTAATTGTAAGCGCATACAAAAAAAATCACCACATAGATACAGGGTTGTACCTATTTAATTCCTATGCAGAAGAAGAGTAGCTTATTCATTAAGCTGTAACTTGTACTTGTCAGTCTGCATAGTGGGCTTGATCCACTATATGTATATACTCAAAAAAAGCTTCGCAGATACAACTGCGAAGCTTCCTGAATCAAAATTTCGTTAATTCAAAATTACTGCATTAATCCGCAACCAGAATACCGTCAAAGCTCTCTGGGCCTACTCGTACTGTACCCAGTAGGTTCGAAGAAACAAAAGCGGTGTACACCAGTTGTGGCGTAATCGGCGGATCGAAATCATCTGCGGAGAACGTGATGACCTGCGGAGCCGTTATACTTAAGCTGAACGTAGACGTTGCCGAATAAACGAGAGGATCGGTTGGCAAGGTACCTCTTACAATGGTGATCGTAATTCCGACTAAAGCAAGCGGAAGTTGAACTGATATAGTTCCTTTAAGCAGAACCCGTGCCGTACCTGTAGCTCCCAGTGTGTTTAATCCGATCTGCCCGAACAATTGAGGCGTATTTAAAACGGTGATCGGAATGGCAATAGAGTTTGCAAATGAGGCATTTTGAGATGTTCTTCCATCAATAAATGTTCCCATGGTTTTTCCCCCTCTCTCTACCAGATACTATTAGACTATGAAAAAGTTTGTTTTGTGCTTGGACTGAATAACTTGTAAAACACACAACTTTGGATGAATAGGCGAATGCGCAGCCCTTTCTCTGGCCCTGTGAATACACTAAACCAACACTGGGAAAGGAGGGATGTCATGTCTAATAAGTTTAGAGCCATTTTAAGGGGGGCTAATGAAGTGCCTCCTGTCAGAACAAATGCGACAGGAACCGCCGAATTTCGTTACCGTCAAGCTAGCCAACAATTAAGCTTCGAACTGACTGTGCGCAATATTTCACGGGTAACCGATGCGCACATTCATCTGGGACGAAGAGGTGAAAACGGACCTGTTGTTGCTACACTGTTTGGCCCTTCGAAGTTTGGGATAACCGTTAGAAGAGGCGTCGTTACTGGCGTGCTACGTGCGTCTGATCTTACCGGTCCGCTCAGAGGCAGAACCATTAATGATTTGGTATGCCAAATTAGAGAGGGCAACGCCTACGTCAATGTCCACACGATCCGTCATCCGAACGGTGTCATTCGTGGACAAATCAGACGCGCACCTATCAAACGTTGCAAATAACGAATGAACATGAGTATTAAAAAGAACTTCCAAGCTGCTCATTTTGAGCCCTATGGAAGTTCTTTTTCTTAATTCTTAACAAAAGTTAAGAAGTTCATAAGCATTTCTTATGCCGTTCCCTTTCAGGTTGTTAAGAACTTTATCTTTTAATAGAAAGAGTTCAACAAGATACAGTTCACTCCTGAAAGGAAATGAAGCTTAGCCACGCTTGCGGAAAGCTTTGCTCTGAAGCTGGCCACAGGCAAAGCGTATACGCATTTGTATTATATTTTTATCATGATGCAATTCTATCTTGCATTTCCATTCGTACTGTGGCTGTTCCAGCGTTATCGGCATATTCCACAATGGTCTATTGTCATTGGGCTGTTGGTACAGTGGTCATTTGTAATTGGCAACAAATTTTTATTTCAGATTCAAAATAAAGGCAGCTGGGCGCTGCTCTCGGTTACTACTACCCGCAGCTGAGAACGTGGTTTCTGATGCGTAAGAAGGAACGAAGTTTTGCCGGAGTGCTGACATGGATCGTAATTTGGGCTATATGGCTGATTTCAGCCACTATTCGTGTCTATATGTGGTACGAAAATAGAATGTATGGAACTTCGTACAATTCGCTAGTTTTTGAACTTATGTATAATATGTACAGCCTGTCTAGCACGCTGGTATTACTACAGATCTCCTTTCTAATGTATAGACGACAACATTCCTTTGTCACTCGCAAGCTGGAATGTCTGGGCTCACTGTCCTTTGGTGTGTATCTGATTCATCCGTTCTTCCTGCTCCTCTATCGGCAGTTTTCACCGCACATCGGTTCGCCGCAGCTTATTCATGTGTGGTACGACGGAGGTTTTTTCTGTGCACTTCTTTGCTCCTGGATTGTCGTGTCTATCATCGCCCGTTTCCTGCCATTTGCATGGATCTTGTTCGGTCAACTACCGGAAATAGGAAAAAGGCAATTCAAGCAAAAAGATCCTATTTCATCACCCGAAACAGTACTAACCAAAGGCTAATAACACCAAACTGTCAGCCTGAGATAAGGGTTCCATAGTCTCCATCTATAAAAAGGTATATAATACGCCCATATTGTATACTGCTGGAAAGAACAGAAAGGGAGCACAACCATGCATAACGGAACTATTTTATTAGTAGATGATGAACCTGAAATTATTAAGCTCATGCAAATTTATTTGGAAAATGAGGGATATCGTCTGCTCATGGCACGGGACGGACTGGAAGCGCTGGAGCAGGTCAGTCGGGAAACGATAGATATGATGGTGCTTGATGTGATGATGCCCAATATGGACGGGGTTGAAGCCTGTATGAAGATCAGGGAAACCGAGCATTTTCCGATCATTATGTTGTCTGCGAAGGGACAAGATATGGACAAAATTACAGGGCTCAGCGTTGGGGCAGATGATTATGTCACAAAGCCGTTCAGTCCGCTGGAGCTGGTGGCACGCATCAAATCGCAGCTGCGCAGAGTACGGAAATATACCCACTCGTCCCCTGTATTGGAGCATGAAATGATCCTGGATGAACTCTCCATTAACTCTGCTACGCATGAAGTCACTCTCGCCGGAGAGTCCATTAAGCTGACCCCGCGCGAATTTGCCATTGTCGAGCTTTTGGCCCGTAATCGCGGTCAAGTGCTGAGCATGGAACAGATCTATGAAAAAGTGTGGAAGGAGCAATATCTGGAATCCAACAACACGCTGATGGTTCATGTGCGTAAAATTCGCGAGAAAATCGAGGCTGATCCGAGAAAACCCAAATACCTGAAAACGATATGGGGCATCGGCTACAAAATGGAAAAATTCGATTAATGGAGGATTCACGTCTTGAAGGCAAAACGATACGATACGTTGGGATGGAAACTAGTAGCCCTTAGCCTTGCCGCTTTCACTTTAACCGGACTGATTTTGATGGTGTTTTATTATGGAGCGTCTTTGCTGTTATGGCTGAACCCTTCCCGTTCATTTTTTGGCACTCGTCTGATCCGCTGGACCGTGAATCACATTGGTTCCCCACTGATCATGCTGGTTGCAGGGCTGCCTTTATATCTCTATTTCTTTTTCCTTTTTACCAAAAATACAATTGGCTATCTACGCGAAATTACAACTGGGATGCAGGAGTTTGCGGACGGAGACCTTTCCTACACGATTCCTGTTTCTTCAGCAGATGAGCTGGGTACCTTGGCGAAAAATATGAACACCATGGCGGACAAGCTCCGTCTCTCGCTGGAAGAAGAACGGGCTTCCGCCAAAGCCAAAAACGACCTGATCACCGGCGTATCCCACGATCTTCGTACCCCGCTAACATCCGTGATCGGTTTTCTGGAATATATTGAAACCGACCGCTACCGGGACGAAATCGAGCTGCGCTATTATGTGAACATTGCTTATGAAAAGTCGCTGACGCTTAAAAAGCTGATTGACGAGCTATTTGAATACACACGTGTGAGCGGTGGCAGCTTGCCACTGGAGCTGGAGCCTGTAGACCTCAGCAAATTGCTCACTCAGCTTGCTGAGGAATTTGTGCCCTCGCTGGAACAGGCGGACATGTCCTACCGTGTCCGAATCATCGAGCCTGTTCGGATTTTGGCCGATACGGACGAGCTGGTGCGCCTGTATGAAAATTTGTTTTCCAACGCTATTCGATACGGAAAAGACGGCAAACGCCTCGATATCACCATAGGACGCGAAGACGACGAAGCAGTGGTAATCTGCACCAACTACGGCACCCCAATTCCTGCGGAAGATGTCCCGCACTTGTTTGAACGGTTTTACCGGGTGGACAAATCACGTTCCAAGGAAACCGGAGGCACCGGACTGGGCCTTGCGATTACAAAAAGTATTACCGAGCTGCACGGTGGCCGCATTTCGGTTAGGAGCAATCGCAGACAAACGGATTTTGAAACCCGTTTTCCGCTCTATCATGCTCGTTAGGCGGTGTACAAACTAACCAATGTACAGCGTTCATATCCAATTCGCCCCCTTCCATTCTACTCCTGCACATAAACAAACGAACCAGCCATTAGATCGTATCTTTGGCCGGTTCGTTCCTACTTTTATGGAATTAAGGATTATATTCCTTTATTTTTGCGTTTCAAACAACACTTCCCCATTGGATTCAATAATCTTTTGGTACCAGTAGAAGCTGTTGGCAGTGGTCGATTTTGAAGCCGACGAAAGTCAGGTAGCCGACGCCATGGGGCTGACCAATATTACGAATCCGTTGCAGCGAATCGGACTGGAAATGTTCCGTACGTTGTATCGACAGTTGAACGGCCAGCCTTTGGAGCCTGCCTCCCTTGCTTTTGAATTAAAGGTCCGCCAGTCTACCTGCTAACTCCACCTATAAACTAACCAATCAACAACGTAAAGACGATGCCGGGTCCATGTACGCCGATCGTCAAATCATTTTCAATATCCGATGAGCGGCTGGGTCCAGTAATAAAATGAATGCCTGCGGGCAATTGCTCTCGCCCGGCTTCGTCAAAACGGCCTAAAATCTCACCGAGTCGTGTTCGCAATCGCTCCACCGGCAGAAGAATAATCAGCACGGTCGGCAATAGGCTGACCGCACGGCCTTTCTCCGGCGAGGATAGCACCGCCACCGAGCCGGTGTAGGCGGCGGCCTCATCGGCCATGACGATGCCGATATCCGCCTCGGCGACGCGGGCCTTCCAGTCTTCGGCTGGATCGGTGTTCCACACCGACAGTCGGACTTTCGGCAGCGCTGTCTCCAACTGGAGCGCATCCAGGTCCGGCTCATTCTGCCGGACGATATAGGCCGCTCCCAGCTCTCGCGCTTTGAGCGCGATCCAGTCTGCGGTCTGCTCCAAATCCGGCAGTCGCACGACATGCCCGCCAACACTTGTAAAGTTGGCGGTGAACTCCTCGATGCGCCGCTCCGCGCTCCATTCGAATTCGTGCCAAAATGTAGGTGCCCCGCGAAACGGCTGAACTGGCGGCTCCGTTTGTCGTGGACGCTTGAGCCGCGTCGCGATGCCGTCCATAAAGCGTACCTGCTTGGCACGGGATTCAACTTCCATTTGATGAAGCCACGCTTCATGGGCCGCTTTTGCTTGCGCAGAAGGATTACTCTGTTCACTCATGCTGCGTCCCTCCTTTACTTCTATCTGCCAAAATCTTCTCCATTCGGCTGAGAACATCCGGCTGCATCACGTTGCGTTCCTGCTCCAGCTTATGCTCCAGCGTGTTCCATTGCTGACGGAAGGATTTTTTCGCCAGAGAGGGGGCTACCCGGTACGTATTCCATCCCTTTAGGGGGCCCAGCTTTAGGGTGATTTCGCCCTTACGGACGACCGCTTTCTGTGCAATCTGCCCTAGCCGAATCGCCGCTGCGAATCGCTTCGAGCTGGAAACCACGGTCGCAAAACCTTTCATTCCTGCCGTTTCCAGCTTATCTCCTTGTCCCGCCTCCACCTTGCGTCTACGCAAATATACCAGCATATCATGCAGCGGTATTTTGACTGGACAGGCTTCATAACACGCACCGCACAGACTGGACGCACTTGCAATATCGTTCCACTCTTCGATGTTGCCATGAAGGGCAGGCGTAAGCACTGCACCGATAGGGCCACTATATGTCCCACCATACGCGTGCCCGCCAATGTGTCGGTACACCGGACAGGCATTCAGGCAAGCCCCGCAGCGAATGCAATTCAACAGCTCTTGAAACTCGGGATTGCCTAGCTGTAGTGAACGTCCGTTATCTACGATGATGATGTGCATTTCGTCAGGCCCATCGGCATCCTGGCTGCGCCGGGGGCCTGAAATACCAGACATGTACATGGTCAGCTTCTGTCCGGTAGCAGATCGTGGCAGTAATGTAGCCATCACCTCCAAATCCGTCCAGGATGGAATAATCCGTTCCATGCCCATCAACGTAATTTGCGTTTTGGGCAAAGTGGATACCATTCGTGCGTTGCCTTCATTTTCAAACAGGACCATGGAGCCTGTCTCGGCGATGGCAAAATTACACCCGGTCATGCCAATATCCGCTTCCAGAAACTTTTCGCGTAGCTTTTTGCGGACAAAGCCCGCCAAAATCGTCGTATCTGCGGACAGCTCCTCCCCTGCTTCTTTGGATAACAGTTCAGCAATCTGATAGCGGTTTTTGTGAATGGCCGGAATGACGATATGGGACGGGGCCTCTCCTGCTAGTTGAATAATATATTCACCGAGGTCACTTTCAATCGTCTCGATATCCGCACCCTCCAGCGCCTGATTCAAATGCAACTCCTCCGACACCATCGACTTGGATTTGACGACGGAGCGGGCCTGGCTATGCGCAGCAATATCCAATGTAATACGTACGGCATCGGCTGCTGTATCGGCAAAATGGATATGCACCCCGTTGGCACGGGCATTTTCTACAAATAGATTTAAGTAATAGTCCAGATGAGCAATGGTATGCAGACGAATTTGACGGCCCCGTTCACGCCATTCCTCCCAATTTCCGTGCTGCTCTGAAGCCACCCGCTTGCCGTTGCGCAGCCGCTCCGTAGTGAAACGAACTGCATTCCGCAGAAAATCATCATTGAGGGCCAGCTCTGCGCGTTTTTTGACCTTTTGGTTCATGGAATGTGAGTGTACGGTGGTCATGCGTGCTTCACCCCTTCGTACAGCAGCTCAGCCAAATGCATAACACGAACTGGCTCTTGACGATACCGAAGATTTCCGGCAATGTTCATCAAGCAGGCCATATCCAGTCCGACCAATACCTCGGCTTCCGTCTCCCTGATATGATCCACTTTTTCAGTCACCATCGCTCCCGAAATATCCGGCATTTTCACCGCGAAAGTCCCGCCAAAGCCACAGCAGTCCTCAGCAAAGGGAAGTGGTACTAATTGCAGCCCCTTTACACTGCCAAGCAGCTTCATCGGTTCCTCCTTCACGCCGAGCAAACGTGTGCCATGGCAAGACGGGTGGTAGGTTACCGTATGCGGAAAAGACGCGCCCACATCGGTCACGCCAAGCACCTGCACCATAAATTGCGTAAACTCATACGTCTTTTGCTCCAGCCTCCGTGCGGAGTCCAGCCATTCGGGCTCATCCTTAAACAACTCCGGGTAATGATGAATCATATATGTGCAGGAACCGGAGGGGGATACGACAAAATCGCTGTCGTTAAACGCTTTCAAAATCGTTTTGGCCGCAACTCTCGTTTCATCCCAATAGCCGCTGTTATAGGACGGCTGTCCGCAGCATGTCTGCACCTTCGGAAAATCCAGCTGAACACCATATCTGGCAAGCAAGCGCGCCATCGCTTCCCCCACTCTGGGATAAATCGCATCACTTAGGCAGGTAATAAATAAAGATACCTTCATACGGAACACCCCTCCCGTCCATGGAATAGCTATTACTTTATAACTGAAAAGTTACCTTTGGTGCCAATGCGCAGTCGGATGGTGCTTCCCATCGCTGTTGCCCCCAGATTTTTTACTCAATGCTAAAAATCCGGGGAAGTGATAATTTAGAAGCTTGCAGTGGGCTTCTCGCTTATAACTTTTTACATCATCAAAGAATCCCACTGCAACAGCGATCGTAAGATCTAATGAAACGCAAAGCGGCCTTCACCTTGGAAACTCCCCGCTTTACACAACCGTAACTGGAATCGACAGCTCCGACAACTGACTGCGAATCGGGTCCGACAACCGTGAATCCGTAATAATCTCGGACACCTGCGATAATTTCACGACATGCGTAAACGCCTGCTGCCCAAATTTGCTCGCATCCGCCAGTAAAATCACGCGGTCTGCAATGCTGACCATTTTCTGCTTCAAACGAGCTTGCAGCTCATTCGATTCACTAATGCCACGATCCAGATGAACCCCCTGGCTGGAAAAAAACAGCTTATCCACATAATAGGTTTCTAATGAACGCTCCGCGAGCGGGCCTACAAACGACAGTGAACGTTGAAGCAACTGTCCCCCCGTCGAAATGACCTCGATTTTTTCCTTACCCGCCAGCTCTGTAGCTACCCGAATCGAATTCGTTAATATAGTCAAAGGGATATCCGGCAAACTGGACGCCATATACCAGGCAGTCGTGCTGGCATCCAGCAAAATACGATCATGCGGCTGAATCTGCTTGACCGCTTCCTCGGCAATCCGGCGCTTTTCCTCTGCGTTCATAATTTCACGTACCGCATAGGGCGTTTCGGGCTGCTCGTTTTTGACACTGACCGCTCCCCCATGCGAACGACGCAGTCGTCCCGCCTGCTCCAGGCGATCCAGATCGCGGCGAATCGTTTCCTCCGTTACTTTGCACAGCTCACTCAATTCCGACACCCGTATGCTTCCTTTTTCATTAACGAGCTGCACAATCATCTCATATCTTTCTGCGACCAGCATGGCAATCTCACTCCACATCTTTAATGTACAAAAAGTCCCGCCACCCGCCGGAATCGCCCATAGGCATCCTCCCACGCTTCTGACTCGGCAGGTTCATATTCCTCCACGGAAATAGAATCCGCGATGACCCGGCGTGCTTCCCATATATCGGCGAACTTTCCCTGTGTCATCCATTGTACCGCAAGATTGCCGATTGCGCTCGCTTCTGCGGGTCCCGCCCACACTGGTTTTTGAATCGAATTGGCCGTCCATTGGCATAGCAAGCGATTTTGAATCCCCCCGCCGACCATATGCAAACCATTAAACCGTTGTCCTGACACTCGTTCCGTAAGCTCCAAAATGTAACGGTACTTTAACGCCAGACTTTCCAAAATACAGCGTGTGATCTCTCCCGGCGTCTCCGGCAAGGGCTGTCCGGTATTGCGGCAATATTGGCGGAGACGTGTTTTCATATCCCCGGCATGCAGAAACAGTTCATCGTCCGGGTCAATGAAAGAAGTGAACGCCGGAGCCTGCTCTGCCATATGAACCAGCTCGGGGAAGGAATAGGAGCTTCCCTGCCGCTCCCACTCTCTGCGCGCCTCCTGTAAAATCCACAAGCCCATGATGTTTTTAAGCAGCCTGTAAGTTCGACCGACCCCACCTTCGTTCGTAAAATTGAAACGAAGCGTATCGTCATTGATTACAGGCTGTGCCGTTTCCGTTCCCATCAGGGACCATGTTCCGCAGCTCAAGTACGCAAACGAGCGCTTCAGCGCAGGCACGGCAGCCACAGCAGATCCCGTATCATGCTCTGCTACTGCAATCACAGGAATCGCTCCAATGCCCAGATCGGTCATGACCGACGAGCGGATGGTTCCTGCAACATTTCCTGGCTCCAGTACCTCTCCAAACCAGGAACGGGGAATGTTGATTCCAGACAAAAGCTCATCATCCCATTTTTGCTGCAACGGATTATATAATTGCGTGCTGGTCGCATTAGAGAACTCATTGTACATTTCACCTGTCAGAAAATATCGCAAAAGATCAGGAATCATCAAGAAATGCTCTGCCTGCTCCAGTAACGGCGATCTTGCTTTTCTCATAGCAGCCAGCTGATAAATCGTATTAAACGTCAAAAACTGAATGCCTGTGCGCTGAAAAATAAACTCTTTTCCCAGCCGTCCCTGTATTTCTTCCATCACCCCGTGGGTGTGCCAATCCCGATAATGATAAGGGTTACCCAGCAGTTCTCCCGTTTCCCCAATCAATCCAAAATCGACCGCCCAGGAGTCAATCGCAAGGCTGGACGGATTTACTCCCATATGCTTGGCTTTGAGCAATCCTTGCTGAACCTCGTGATACAGACGCAACATATCCCAGTGCAGACGTTCCCCAACCTTGACCGGATCATTCGAAAAGCGATGGATTTCCTCCACCACTATACGTGAATCTGTCAATTTTCCGAGCAGAACCCTGCCGCTGCTTGCCCCCAAATCATAAGCGAGGATGCTCACCAGCTTGCACCACCCTTGCCTCTTTGCAAAATCTGCGTGCCATACTCAGACGCTAAGTAGGCCTTCATCGGGTCAACAGGTAATCCTTGCTCTTCACGGATCGCTTTGAGCAATGGTGCCACATCAAACTCAAACGCTTGGCGCACGGCATTCTCCGCACCCAGCACATCCTGACGGCTCGCCGCTTCCTCCACCTCTGCATGATTGATCAGGAGTGCCTTCGCATATTGAGTCTGCACATTCAGTACCGAGCGAATCATGGCCGGGATTTTTGGTTCAATATTGTGCGACTGGTCGATCAAGTAAGCGATCTTATCCACGGTTTGACGGACATCCGCCTCTACATCCTGAGCCGCATTTAAAATCTGATAAAAGATCAAAAATAACTCATACGGATTTGCGGAACCTACGATCAGATCATCATCCGCATATTTATAGCTGTTAAAATGGAAACCACCTAGTCGCTTCTCATCAATTAGAAACGCGACAATATGCTCCACGTTGGCTCCCGGCAAATGATGCCCTGTATCCACAAGCACCTGTGCTTGCGGCCCCAGCTTGGTCGCGTAATTGTACGCCATGCCCCAATCGGCAATATCCGTATGATAAAAGGCCGGCTCGAACGCCTTGTATTCAATCAGCATGCGCATGTCAGGCGTGAGCGCCTTATACATTTCACTGAGCGCCTCCAGCATCCAATTTTTCCGTTTGCGAATGTCCCCCTGACCGGGATAATTCGTTCCGTCTGCGAACCATAAGCTAAAATCGTTGGAACCCGTTTCCTTCGCAATATCCACGCATTCCAGTAAATGGTTTGTAGCCTTGCGGCGGATTGCCGGGTCTACATTGGTGACACTGCCGAGCATGTAGTCCTCGTCTTGAAACAGATTCGGGTTAACCGCCCCAAGCTGCAGTCCCAGGCTTTCGGCATGACTGCGAAGCTTGCCGTAATTGTCTACTTTATCCCACGGGATATGAATGGCAACCGATGGACATAAGCCTGTCACGGCATGAACCTGCGCGGCATCCTCCAACTTTTCGAACGGATCACGCGGCACGCCCGTTTTCTGAAAGACCTTAAACCGTGTACCTGAGTCGCCATATCCCCAGGAAGGTGTTTCTATGCTAAGCGCTTTCAGCTTTGTCTTTACTTGCTCCAGGTCTATGCCTCGTTGTTGCTGTTGTTCCTCGAATAAGGCGTACGCTTTGTCACTCATCGTGGTTCCTCCTTGGAAAATGAAGTGAGTTATGATGGAGGCCGCTTCGCTGCTGACCATCCATAAAGTCTTCTATTTTAAAATGTTAGCTACCTCTCTTCGCTTCCTAGCGTGTAAAGGCTGCGGGGACGCCGCCGTCGATGGTTAGCATACAGCCTGTCGTTTTCTCTGCCTTGGAGGAGGCGAAAAAGGCAATGCCTTCTGCGATATCCTGCGGGTAAATGTTGACCAGCAGCGTCGTCCGCTTGCGGTAATGCTCCTCCAGCTGGTCTGGCTCGATGCCGTAGGCAGCGGCGCGCTCATTGCGCCAGTTGGAGTTCCAGATCGCTGAGCCTTGCAGAATGGCATCCGGCAAAATGGTGTTCACGCGGATACCGTATTCGCCACCTTCTGCGGCTATACAACGGGCCAGATGCGCTTCCAGCGCCTTGACCGAGCTGTAGGCCGTTACATTTTTACCTGCGTAGACCGAGTTTTTCGATCCGACAAACACCATGCTGCCGCCAAGTGTCTGTTCCTTCATGAGCTTGAACGCTTCCCGCGCCACCAAAAAATAACCCGTTCCCAGCACGTTTACATTTAAATTCCATTCTTTTAATGATGTTTCGTCGAATGGACTGGAGGTGGCTAGCCCTGCATTGTTGACGATGATATCTACACCACCATAGGTCAACGCCGTTTCGGCATAGGCAGCTTGAATCTGTTCCTCCTGCGTCACATCCATTTTCACGGCAATCGCACGGTTTTCGCCATAGCTACCATTCAGCTCAGCGGCTACCGCTTGCGCACCTTCCAGATTGAGGTCTGCCAGTACAACATGCGCGCCTTCATCCACCAGACGACGTGCGGTTGCACTGCCGATTCCGCCTGCACCGCCTGTAATGAACGCAATTTTGCGTGAAAATTCCGCTTCTGCTGGCGCAAGTGACAGCTTATAAAGCTCAAGCGGCCAGTATTCCACGTTGTATGATTCGTTTTCACTGAGCGAAACAAACTGTCCTAACGCCGTTGCCCCGCGCATGACAGCGATAGCACGATGATACAAGGCGCCACTCACCTGTGCATTGCTCCAGCTTTTGCCTGTGTTGATCATACCAATACCAGGAATCAAAATCACACGTGGCGCAGCCTCAAACATAACATCTCCCTCATGCCGATTGTGTTCAAAATAAGCTTGGTATTGTTCCTTATAAGCTGCGATGCCCTCAGCCAGTTTCACCTGTAGGCCTTCTACATCCTCTACGTCCGGCGTCCAATCCACAAAGAGCGGTACCATCTTGGTGTAAACCAAATGATCCGGACACGCTGCCCCGACCTGGGATAAAGCAGCAGAATCCTTACCGTTCACAAACTCCAGCACGTCCTCTGCATCATCAAAGGTAAGGATCATCTTTTTCTCATCACTAACCGCTCCCCGAACCGATGGCATCACACGAGATGCAATGCTGCGGCGTTCCTCGGTAGTAAGCGCTTTATATTTTGCGCCTCCAAACGCCTGCTTTTCTTCTTGACGAGCTTTAATATAACTTTCTGCTTCTTGGATGATTTCAATCGTTTTCACATAAGCCGCTTCGGATGTGTCTCCCCACGTAACCAGACCATGCTTTTCCATCAATACCAATTCAGCTTGTGGATGATCGAGTACGCCTTGGGCAATCATTTTCGACAGCTTAAAGCCAGGACGGATATAAGGCACCCATACAAAACGGTCACCGAAAATTTCTTTTGCGATTTCCTTGCCGTTGTGCGCACAGCACAAACTGATAATCGCGTCCGGATGTGTATGATCCACATGTCTAAAAGGCAGAAAAGCATGTAATAGCGTCTCAATTGAAGCACGCGGGTGCTTGGCATCTATCATACAGTTCGCCAAATATGCGACCATATCCTCGTCAGACATATCTTCCCTTTCAAACAAAGGACGAATATCCTCCATACGAAGCCCTGTGAAGTTATGCGCTTTCATTGTTGCGAGATCGGAACCGCTGCCCTTAACGTACATCACTTCTACTTCACGTCCACGAAAATCTTGTATCGTCGTTTTGGCCGAAGTGTTGCCGCCTCCCCAGTTGCACACACTCCTATCTGTGCCAATAAGGTTAGAACGGTATACGAGCTGTTCCAGCGTGTTTTTCTGCTCAGATGCTTGTGAAGAATTCCACAGACTTTGTACCATAGGAAAAAGACCTCCAAGTTCTGTTTTAGTTTTGAAATGCTTTATTACAGTGGTTATTTTTGTTTATGGAGACTATAACACTTTTGTTTTAATTTGAAAATACGTAATACAAAAATAATCAAAAATAAATTTCAATTTTGAATAACCTGTAAAACGGATATATTCATCTGTAAAATGATAATTGCCACGTAAAAAAGAAAGCGCTTTAATTAATGTAAGTTTGGAAGGCAATCCGGAGCCGCCTCATTCAAATTGCACCTAGCACAACTTTCTCAGTGAATCGCGAATACCCAATAAGCTAATCGTGGTTCTTCAGGAAGTTGTGCTGCTGATTTTATCCTCTATACGTGCCGAATAGGCATCTTAAGAGGTATACGGAGGGATGAGTATGGTTACACAGGCAGGCATTTGGAAACAGCGTTTGGGTTATGGAGTTGCCGATTTTGCATGTAACTTGATTTGGCAAATGATTACGCTGTATTTAATGTTTTTCTATACGGATGTCATGGGTCTACAGGTACTTGCGGTCAGTGCGTTGCTGTTAGTTACACGCGTTGTGGATGGTGTGGCAGATGCCATTATGGGAATTATTATCGACAAAACCCGTACGCGCTGGGGAAAATCACGTCCTTATTTTCTGTTTGGCGCCATTCCGTTCGGTATTTTGGGTATCCTTACTTTTTATGTGCCTGATATCGGCCCTGTCGGTAAACTGATTTACGCGTATTTCACTTATATGGGGTTATCACTGGCTTATACCATGGTCAATATTCCGATGGCTTCCATTTTACCGAGTCTGACTCGTGATGGACAGGAACGCACGGTGCTCGCGACCACCCGCATTATCTTTTCCTTCATTGGAGCGACGGTGGTTAGTGTCTTGACAATGCCGCTTGTACGTATGTTGGGTAACGGCTCACAGGCACACGGGTTCTTTTGGACCATGGTCATTTTTTCAGTCGTGGGCATGATGTTATTTTTTGTAACCTTCAAAAATGTAGAAGAAAAAGTAAAGCTGCGTCAGGAGAAAGTGACGGTCGCTCAAACCTTTTCGGCGCTCAAAGGAAATACCCCTTGGTACATCTTCGCAGCCAACATCATCTTTATGTTCGGAGGCATGTTTTTTCATCAAGGCAGCTTGATTTATTATTTCACGTATTATGTGAATCGGCCCGATCTGATCGGTCTGATCGCAGGGATTGGCTCCTTAGTTCCGATTATCGGCACCTTTGTCACCCCGTTACTGGCCCGGCATATGTACAAACGTAATTTATTTCAGATTGCAAGCGCCATCACTTTGGCAGGCATGCTGATTATGCTTATTTCTGGCACCCATATCTTCGGTTTAATAGTCGGTGCCGTCATTTCGGCCTTAGGAAACGGCGTTCGATCGGCGATCTACTTCTCCATGCAGGCGGACCCGGTGGATTACGGGGAATGGAAATCCGGTATCAGCGCAGCAGGCTTTATTTCCTCACTCAATGGTTTTATCGGGAAGGTAGCTTTGGCTTTGGCAGGTGCTGTTTCCGGTGTATTTCTAACGTGGGGGAATTATGTTCCTAATCAAACGCAAAGCGCTTCCGCTCTGTTCGCCATTCAACTGAATTATCTCATTATTCCATTGATGCTGACGATTGTGTCGATGATTATTATGTATTTTTATCGTTTGGATCACATTTTTCCACAAATCCGTAACGATATTCAGGAACGTAATCTGGCACTGGATGCTGCTGAGGGTAAAAACACTCCAGATGTTCACGGAAATAAAGAGTCCTTTCCTCAATCTGTTTAATGATCCTAAAGGAGGCATTCACATGTCAGATAGATCAGATAGATCCCCTATTCAGCAAGCTACAAAAACAACGATTGTACGTAACGAGGCTTTTATCCAGCAAGCGGTTCAAGCACTACCGCCATTGAATAGGTCCACTGTCCAGCCACAGCGAATGGTCGAGATCGTCCATAATCCAGACGCGATGCATGGCTGGACAACGCATCCGGTTCCATCCATTTCCACGCTGTTGCAGCAGCATTATGGAAAGGGGGATGAGTTTATTCTAGACTTTGGCACGCATCAGGTGGGATATCTGTCCTTCTCTGTTCGTCCAGTCGGTAGTCCACCGGATGCGCCGCTTCATCTCAAGCTGACTTTTGGCGAGATGCCTGTTGAAGTCGCTGAACCTTTTTCTAATTATACGGGCTGGATTAGCAGTTCATGGTTACAGGAGGAAACAATATATATCGACGTGCTGCCGGGTGTCATTGAGTTACCACGCCGTTACAGTTTTCGTTATGTGAAATTTGAAATTAAAGATACATCTATGAAATATCGGGTAGCCTTCGATAACGTACAAATTCAAGCCGTGACCTCGGCAGATGCTTCAGAGCTTATCCCGCTGGAACATGCTGATTCACTCCTGCGGGATATTGATCAAGTGAGCATCCGTACTCTGCGAAATTGTATGCAGGAAGTATTCGAGGATGGCCCTAAGCGAGACCGACGATTGTGGTTGGGCGATTTGCGACTTCAGGCGTTGGCAAATTACGAAACCTATGGCAATAACGAGCTTGTCAAACGCTGCCTCTACTTGTTCGCAGGAGTACCCGATGACCGGGGCCAAGTCTCAGCCAATCTGTTCATTACACCATCACTTATCCCGGATGATACGTATTTGTTCGACTATTCTTTATTGTTCACCGTCAGTTTGTATGATTACTACAGAGCCACTCAGGACAGCAGCACCTTGCAGGAGCTATGGCCGACCGCCTACTGTCAGGTGGAACTGGCTCTGGAGCTTCTAAATGAACAGCATCTTTTACCGCATAGCGACGATTGGTGGTCTTTTATTGACTGGCATGAGCAACTGGATAAGCAAGTCCCTTCACAAGCCATACTTATCTACACCTTAAAACGAGCTATTCAATTGGCTGAGCAGGTTGATCCTGACAAGATTCAGTTCCTGAATCAGCGCTTAGAGGACGTTATGACAGCAACACTTGTCCATTTGTGGGATGAAAAACAAGGCTTCTTCGTTAGTGGTCCCGACCGCCAAATTTCGTGGGCCGGGCAAATCTGGATGGTTTTAGCCGAAGTGCTGGATGCAAAGCAAAACGCAGCTCTAATGCAACACTTGCTGTCTGAGAAACCCGAAATTGGCCTGACAACACCATATATGCATCACTATTTGGTTGAAGCTTTGCTGATTACGGGTGATCGGGATGGGGCTGTGCAGCACCTCAAATCCTACTGGGGAGGCATGCTGCGGGACGGAGCCGATACGTTCTGGGAGTTGTACGATCCCCATAACAAAGCCTTTTCACCCTACGGCAGTTATCTGATCAACAGCTATTGTCACGCGTGGAGCTGCACCCCAACCTATCTAATTCGTAAGTATAAGCTTTAACATATAATGAGGCCGTGCCGGGATCGGGTGATAAGAACCTTTCCGACGCGGCCTATTGGAAGGTAAATCACTTAATTGCCCTCGTCTGATCAATAATAAAAATCAAGTTTCTTCTTATCCGTGATAGCGCTGCCGATTGCAAGAATACCAAAGCATATTGCTACGAATCAAATACGCTCTGTTCCAAAGGAAGAAGGCTCAGGGAATATCAAGTCGTTTTTTAACGACTGCAGGTACACCTGCAGCCATAGTAAATTCGGGTATATCGTCTTTGACAAATGCTCCGCCACCAATCACTGACCAACAACCGATGTGACGCTTCTCCCGTACCGAGGCTCCAATGCCAATATAGGCTCCATCATCTAGGGTTACATTACCTGCCAGATTCACCCCTGGGGATATGGTTACATAATCACCAATAACCGCATCATGGCTGATGCTGACACTCCGATTGATAATTACATGATTTCCGATCTTAATATTGTCAGAGATGACAGCCCCCTCAAAGATCATGCTTCCCGCCCCAATGACATTTCTTCGAGACAGGCGAACATGAGGGTGTATTAGCGGGGCTGATATACGAAATCCTGATCGAATGGTATCATAAGCAAATCGCTTCTTCAATGCCGGGTCCCCCACTCCAGCGCATAGGAGCTCTACCTCATGTTTTAACAATTCTATATCAGCCAACGTCCCCAGTACAGGAACGCCATCTACCACCTGACCTTTCGTCTCAGGCCGTTCGTCTAAAAACCCTACCACTTGAATTTCCAGCTCTTCACATAACCAATTAATCTCCCTGGCATGTCCTCCCGAGCCCCAAATGACAATTTTTCTCATCTCGTTTTCTCTCTTCCTAAGCTCCCGAGTACTTTTACAATTCTTTGAACGTTTGTCTCGTTCAACTCTTCCCACAAGGGTAGGCTGACAATATGTTTTGCAATATACTCGGTAACATCAAGCGTAGAGTGGGGATAACTTTGGAACTGCTTCTGCTGATGGCATGCTGGAGAAAAGTAGGTTCTGACTTCTATGGAATTAGAGGCTAGTAATTCAACAACTTCTTGATTGCTGTGGGAGCCTGGACTAAGGATGGATATAAATTGGTGAACCACTGATCCTTGTAGTTTTTGTATAGACCATCCTTGTTCTAATAAGCCTGCTCGGCACAGTTCTTGAAGATAATTTTCGTAGATGGTCCTTCTATTCTCCCGTACAGCCTTGAATTGATCGAGAGTGGCTAAAGCGATAGCAGCGGTATACTCGGATATCTTACTGTTAAGACCTTGGATAACAGACTCCCTGCTGCTGGAGAAACCAAAATTCCCCGCCTGACGAATTCGCTTAATGAGATCCTGGTCCATACTATATACTAGGCCACCCTCTCCAATACCGAAGGATTTGGTGGCATGAAAGCTGTATACGACGGCTCCTCCGAAGCCTTTTCCAAAATGTGCGTCTTCTTCTTCCGAAGTCATAGTTCCGAAACTAGCAGCAGCATCGATGACTACCGGAATTCCTTGCTCCAGCAGCTTATTGTATACGGATAAATCAATGGCTGTACCGAAAGTGGCATAAGGAACGATTACCGCAATCTCATCCCCCAGCAGCTTGACTGTCTGCTCTAACTGCTCCCTGTTCATTTGCCAATTCTCCGGTTCAATGTCAAGGAAGTAGGGAATAAGGCCGCACCACTCAGCAGCAAGTGGAGTAGCAGCAAAAGTAAAGCTTGGCATAACCGCATATTTGCCCTGGGGTCGCTTGCTTTGAGAAATCGCCAGAATCAACCCGATGGTAGCGTTATGAACGGTCACTGCTGAACCGGTTCCATCAAACATTTGATTAATGACTTGCTCTTCAAAACGTTTATTTAGGGGACCATAATTGGAGTAAATCCGACTCTCTTCTATTTTCTCGAAATTAGCAATAAATCGCTCCTTTTTTACTAAATTAGGTCGTAAGAAGGGAATTTCAAACATGATCCAGCCTCCTTCGCACAGGGGATGAGTAAAGCCAGAATGTTCAGTCTAACGTGGTTAATATCGTTTCAATTCGCTCGACATCTGAAACAAATTGTGGGAGACCCTTTATACGTTCATGATAAGAATGAAGAGCAGTTTTAAACAAATCGTTAGTATCCAAAAATCCGTCATCTCTTGAGGCAATCATAATATCCAACCATTCCGTGAACGCCTTTGGACCAAGTGTTTGATTATTTTGATTAGGATGTATTCGAAAATAGCTTAGCTCTTCAGAAATATAAACGGCTTTTCCTTTGGATAGTAAAGTCAACCAAGAAGCTAAATCATTAAGAAGAGAATACTGTCTCCCTTTATATATTCCAAAGCGTTCGATAAGATCTGTTTTTTTAAATAACACTGTCGTGGGTTCACCAATCACATTTAAACACCGGGTTAATGCAACGTTTGCCAACATTTTTCCGTCCATGATTCTAGTTTCATCGTATAGCCTTTTCGTTGCATAGTTCGGTGGGATAAAAGCCCCTGATTCATTCATGGTTTGTCGATAACTGGTAACGAGTGTGATGTTTTCGAAATTTCGAAAAAAATGGATCATTTTTTCTATTTTTTCTTTATGAAACACGTCATCATCCATCAAGTAATTGATGTATTCCCCTGATGCTAAGTCAAAACATTTGTGCCAATTTTCAAGAAAAAGATTCTTCTCATTTTTATGATATTGGATTTGGGGAAACGAATCTAAAAAAGGATCAAGCATCTCTTGTACTTCAGGAGTGGTACTGTCATCACAGATAATGATTTCGATATTCGGGTAAGTTTGTTCCAATGCACTTTCGAGGGCGATTTTTAGTGTATGAGGTCGGTTATATGCAGGGATAACTATACTTACTAATGGGTATTCCAAGTTCCTCCACCTTTCTTTTGTGCTTCTTCTTGAAGAACTAACGAAGGTGCCTCAAGATATACACCTAAAAAGTCTGATGTATTCATTGGTTTCAACGTGGGTAACCTTTTGCTCACATACACATACATATATATTACTGGAAAATAAAATGATGATTAAAAAATGGAACGGTTTAACAAAAAATCCCGTCTGAATCGACACTTCGCTCTCGTCGGTGTTCGAAACCCGTAAAGGAGAATGATCATGCCACTGGATTTCACTCCACTATTGACAGCCCATATATTTGTATCAAAAAAGATTATCAAGGAAGATTTAAAGGAATTAATAGAGAAGTTAGAAGAAAATCACATCACAGTGACTTTGTATCAGCCTGATGATCCAATATTAGACAACAGCGTTCACAAACCGCGAGTCTACGTTTCATTGGGAGAAGAGTGGGGAGCATTTACAACACTAAAATTGATGCCTTTTCACGAAAAAAAACGCTGGTTACACTTCCAATCACCAAACGAGATTCGGCCAATAAATTTATTTTTCTGCTGGCTCAAAGCAACAGATCCTCTCCCGGAGAATAGGATGATTCCTTCAACCCAATTTTCTTCAAACACACCTTTAATATCCGTCTTTACTGCCAGTTACAGGTCAAAAGAAAAAATTCAGCGACCTTATCAATCCTTGTTGAAGCAGACTTATCAAAATTGGGAATGGGTAATTGTGGATGACTCCGATGATGAAGATGAGACATATAAGCAATATTTACTGCCTCTAAAGGACCACCGTGTGCGGAGATATCGCCAAGACTCCCGCAATGGCTATATAGGTGCAATCAAAAGGTATGCAGCAGGCCTATGTACAGGGGAAATTTTAGTTGAAGTCGATCATGATGATGAGTTAACTCCTGACTGCCTAGAGAAAATCGTTAAGGCATTTCAACAAAACCCTGAATGTGGCTTTGTATATGGAGATTGTACTGAGGTGTATGTAGGGAATCATAATGCTCATTGGTATGGTTGGGATTGTGGATTTGGTTACAGTATTCATTATCGAGTCTGGCTGCATAAAATGAACAGATGGCAAAATGCGCAAAAACATACAACCATTAATGCACAAACCATTCGTCATTTGGTCGGTTTACCAAATCATCCACGTGCATGGACGAGGGACTGTTATCATCTGATCGGAGGACATCGCGATGAACTGCTGGTAGCAGATGATTACGATATGCTGGTTCGAACGTTTCTTTGTACAAAATTTGTAGCTATTCCCGATTTGCTATATATCCAATATCGTAATGAAAATGGAAATAACACCACCTTCCTTAGAAATAAGCAGATTCAGGTTCTTGTAAGAGAACTAAATAGAAGCTATCTTCAAAGAATTTATATGAGAATGAAGGAACTTGGTTTACCAGAGCAATTGCCTTATAGTCGTATATGGGAGACTTCTACAAATGCTCCTGCTCGGAAATCTGCTCATGTTATTCAAGAAGACACTTCTAGATCGTCAATATTGTTCCCTATTCCCTATTCCAGTCCTGAAAAAGAGAATATCCAATTATTAAAGAGTCTTCAAGAGGGCATTGAAAACAACTTTAAGGAGACAGAAATTGTGGTTGTAGGCCGTGTTCCCAATGAAGTTGAAACCTATGCTTCCAAAGCTCCCATGGGAGCCATACGATGGTGGCCAATGGAACCAGATGATTCCTTAGAAACTTGCATTCAATATGCAAAATTTATTGCCTCTTGTAAAGAAAAAGTAGTTGTATTGCCGTAAATCTCAACAAGGATAATCAGAACACTAGATAAAATTATTTCTACAGTTAGCGCGTGCCGATACTTAATCGGCGCGCGCTGTTTGAGTTTAGCTTGAAAGCGCTGAATTATAAAAGTAAATGTTCTTCCACAGCTTGATGTATCCCTGCTTCTGACTTACACTGGTGAGGATACAACTTTTCTGTTTCGAGATGTGAAAAGAAAATCCCCATCTTTTCGGCGACCTTTCAATAGCTTTCTGCCTCCACATATGCACTTCCAAGCATTCATTTCCTCATGTCACCACAAGTTTTTTTCGAGTGTCTACTTGAAATGGAACTTCGACAAATTTTTTTAGCGTTCATGCGACAAAAAAATGGCCCAAAGGTTATAATTAACCTTTGGGCCATTTAAATTTACATATACCTTAACTTTTGATTAGAGAAGGCCTTGAGGTCCTTGAACTCCTTAAGGGCCTTGAGGTCCTTGGTCTCCTTGAGGTCCTTGAACTCCCTGATCACCCTGAACGCCTTGTGGTCCTTGGTCACCTTGAGGTCCTTGAACGCCTTGTGGTCCTTGGTCACCTT